>JANPKF010000379.1:0-1611 GCA_031425895.1 Caulobacteraceae bacterium
GTTGGCGGCAACATCGGCAACGGCTCGCCGATCGGCGACATGCCGCCGGCCCTGATCGCGCTCGGCGCCAGCATCACCCTGCGCTCGGTCGGCGGAACCCGCACCCTGCCGCTGGAGGACTACTTCATCGCCTACGGCCAGCAGGACCGCCGGCCGGACGAGTTCATCGAGACCATCACCGTCCCCCGCCCAGATCCCAGCCGCCGGATCGCTGTTTTCAAGCTGTCCAAGCGCTTCGACCAGGATATCTCCGCGGTCTGCGGCGCCTTCTCGCTCGGCATCGAGGGCGGCGTGGTCACGGACGCCCGCATCGCTTTCGGCGGCATGGCCGCCACCCCCAAACGCGCCGCCAGTTGCGAAGCCGCCCTCACCATCCGTCCGTGGACGGAGCAAACCATCGAGACGGCCGCCGCCGCCCTCGCCGAGGACTTCCAGCCCATCGGCGACATGCGCGCCAGCGCCGCCTACCGCCTGACCGCAGCCCGGAACCTGCTGCGCAAGATGTTCGCGGGCGGGGCCGGCGTGCTTGCCCTGGAGCCGGTCGATGCCTGACGCCGGAATTCCAATCCCGGGTATGGTCCACCGCCCGCTGAAGCACGACAGCGCGCAAAAGCATGTCGCCGGGACCGCCACCTATATCGACGACCTGCCCGAGCCGTCGAACCTGCTGCACGTCTTCATGGCCATGAGCCCCCGGGCCCACGCCCGGCTGGTCTCCATGGATCTGACCGCCGTTCGCGCCGCCCCCGGCGTCGTCGATGTCGTCTGCGCCGCCGACATCCCCGGCAAGAACGACGTCAGCCCGGTCTTCGGCGACGATCCGCTGTTCGCCGACGGCCTGGTGCAATACGTCGGCCAGTCCCTGTTCGCCGTCGCCGCCGAGACGCTTGCCCGGGCCCGGGCCGCCGCCGCTTTGGCCGGCCTTGTCTTCGAAGACCTGCCGCCCCTGCTCGACATCGCCGCCGCCCGCAAGGCCGGCTCAGTCATCGAGTCCGCCCAGACCATGACCCTGGGCGACGCCCCGGCCGCCATTGCCACCGCACCGCACCGTCTGTCCGGACAGCTGGTCATCGGCGGCCAGGACCACTTCTACCTCGAAGGCCAGATCTCCCTCGCAACCCCCGGCGAGGACGGCGACGTCCATGTCTGGTGCTCGACCCAGCACCCGACCGAGGTGCAGCACAACATCGCCAAGGTGCTGGGCGTGCCCGACCATAGCGTCACCGTCAGTGTGCGGCGCATGGGCGGCGGCTTCGGCGGCAAGGAGAGTCAACCGGCCCTGTTCGCCGCCGCCGCCGCCCTGATCGCCACCCGAACGGGGCGCCCGGCCAAGGTCCGCCTCGACCGCGACGACGACATGGTGATGACCGGCAAGCGGCATGACTTCGAGACGGGCTGGGAGGTCGGCTTCGACGGCGAGGGGCGGTTGGCCGGCTACGCCGTCGAGCACGCCAGCCGCTGCGGCTACAGCGCTGATCTCTCCATGGCCATCAACGACCGGGCCATGTTCCACAGCGACAACGCCTATGCGCTGCAGACAGCCCGGATCGTCTCGCACCGCTTCAGGACCCACACCGTCTCCAACACCGCCTTCCGGGGCTTTGGCGGGCC
>JANPKF010000380.1:0-2040 GCA_031425895.1 Caulobacteraceae bacterium
GTTCCGACGTCTGGCCCCGGTCGAGGAAGGCCCAGGCATCGTTCAGGACGCGGGCGTCCAGCGTTTCGGGCACGGCCGCGCGGCCCTTTTCGGCCCACAGCTTCTTCTCGGGGGCCTCGACGCGGACCAGCAGGGGATTCAGGTCTAGGTCGTCCAGATGGACGCCGCCGCGCCGCACCTGACGCAGCAGGTCGGTCCGGCCGACGATCTCGTCCAGCGAGCGGGCCCCCAGCATGGCAAGGTATTCGCGGACTTCCTCGGCGATGAAGGAGAACAGGTTCACGACCTTGTCCGCCGTGCCGGTGAATTTCTCGCGCAGGCGCGGGTCCTGGGAGCAGACGCCGACCGGGCAGGTGTTGGAATGGCACTGGCGCACCATCAGACAGCCCATGGCGATCAGCGAGGAGGTGCCAATGTTGAACTCCTCGGCCCCGAGGATGGCGGCGATGACGATGTCGCGTCCGGTGCGCATGCCGCCGTCCGCCCGCACCACGACATGGCTGCGCAGGTTATTCAGGCTGAGGACCTGATGGGTCTCGGCCAGGCCGATCTCCCAGGGCAGACCCGCATGCTTGATCGAGGACTGGGGCGAGGCCCCGGTACCGCCGTTGTGCCCGGCGATCAGGATGCAGTCGGCCTTGGCCTTGGCCACGCCCGAGGCGATGGCCCCGATGCCCGAGGCGCTGACCAGTTTCACCGTGACGCGGGCGTCCGGATTGATCTGCTTCAGGTCATAGATGAGCTGGGCCAGGTCCTCGATCGAATAGATGTCGTGGTGCGGCGGCGGCGAGATCAGGGTGGTGCCAACGGTCGAGTGCCGCATCCGGGCGATGAATTCGGTGACCTTGAAGCCCGGCAGCTGGCCGCCCTCGCCGGGCTTGGCGCCCTGGGCGATCTTGATCTCGATCTCGCGGCACTGGTTCAGATATTCAGCGGTAACGCCGAACCGGCCCGAGGCGATCTGCTTGACCGCCGAGTTCATGTTGTCGCCATCCGGACGGGTGGCATAGCGGTCCGGATCCTCGCCGCCCTCGCCGGAGACGGAGCGGGCGCCGATACGGTTCATGGCCACGTTCAGGACGCCGTGCGCCTCGGGCGAGAGGGCCCCCAGCGACATGCCCGGCGTCAGGAAGCGCTTGCGGATGTCGGAGACGCTCTCGACCTCGTGCACCGGGACGGGCTTCAGGCCCTCGCGCCAGTCCAGCAGGTCGCGCGGGGCAAGATCCGGCTGCTCGCGGACCGCTTCGGAATACTGTTTGAACCGCTTGTAGTCGCCGCGATTGCAGGCGTCCTGCAGCAGGTGGATGGTCCGGGCGTCATGGGCGTGGGCTTCCTGGCCCGCACGGATGCGGAAGAAGCCACCGATAGCCGGCGAAGGGGCGGCGTCGATCCAGGCGGCGGCATGGCGGCGCATCGCCTGCTGCTCCAGACCGGCCAGGCCGATGCCCGAGATGCGCGACGGGGCACCGGGGAAGAACTCCGCCGTCAGGGCCCGCGACAGGCCCAGGACCTCGAACTCGCAGCCGCCGCGATAGGCGGAGATGACGCTGATCCCCTTGCGCGCCAGGGTCTTCATCAGGCCGGCCTCGAGACCGGCCTTGTAGTTCAGGCAGGCGTCGCGCAGCGACAGGCCCGGATAGGCCCCGCGGTCGAGACGTTCCTGGAACATCTCCTGCGCCAGCCAGGGGTTCACGGCCGTTGCGCCGACCCCGACCAGAACGGCCACGCCGTGCGGCTCCAGCGCCTCGGACGAGCGGACCACGATGGAAACGAAGCTGCGCAGGCCCCGGTCGGTCAGCCGCAGATGGACCGCCGCCGTGGCGATGATCATCGGGATGGTGATCCGGTCTTCCGACGCACGCTCGTCCGTCAGGACGACCAGGGCAGACCCTCCGCGGACGGCGGCCTCGGCTTCCAGCTGGATACGGTCTATGGCAGCGCGCAGGCCGGCACCGGGGCGGTCACCCTCGGCGGGAAGCGGATAGGAACAGTCGATCGTAACCGTGGTCCCGGCGCCGACGACGCCCAGCATCCGCTCGT
>JANPKF010000381.1:0-3703 GCA_031425895.1 Caulobacteraceae bacterium
CTTCCCAGGCGAAGAAGACCTCGTCGATCGCCTGTTCGCCGACGTTGACCGTGCGGGTCGTGCCGACGCCGAACGGCTGGGGGCTGGTCCAGGTGACGCCGGTCAGCGGCAGCCATTCGGTCCAGGCCGGTCCGTCCAGCAGGGCGGCCCAGACGGCGCTGGCCGGCAGGTCGAACCGGTGGCTGGCCTTGTACTTCGAGGCGGCCAGATAGTCTTCGCCGACGGTCGTGTGAGTCTTCTTCGCGCGGGCCATGAGCGCCTCCCCGATTTGCAGGCCGGCAAGGTCGCGCGCGCGACCCTGCGGCAGTCTATCGAAAATCGCGGTCTTCCCCTCCGCCACGGAAACCCGCCTAAGCATGGGCGAACATCGGGAGACACGACATGGACGTTCTGGCCGCCGTCGCCACGGGCGCGGGCAAGCCCTTCGAGTTTCGCACCCTGTCGCTGGATGATCCCCGCGAGGATGAGGTGCGGGTGCGCATCGTCGGGGTCGGCGTCTGCCACACCGACATCGTCTTCAAGGAAGGCGAGATGATTCCGCCCCCCGTCGTCCTCGGCCACGAGGGCTCGGGCATCGTTGAGGCCATCGGCTCGAAGGTCACCAAGGTCGCGCCCGGCGACCGGGTGACCCTGACCTTCCGCTCCTGCGGCCACTGCTCGCGCTGCGACCGGGGCGATGCGCCTTACTGCGAGACCATGCCGATGCTCAACTACATCGGCATGCGCACCGACGGCAGCCGCACCCTGCATGACGGCGATACGCCGGTCGGCGGCAGCTTCTTCGGCCAGTCCTCCTTCGCCACCCACGCCATCACTTATGAGCGCAACCTGGTGAAGGTGCCGGACGACCTGCCCCTGGCGCTGATCGGTCCGCTCGGCTGCGGCATCCAGACGGGGGCCGGCGGGGTCATGCGATCCCTGGCCTGCGAGGCCGGCTCGTCCCTGCTCATCACCGGCGGCGGTCCGGTCGGCCTCAGCGCCGTGATGGGGGCGAAGATCCGGGGCTGCAAGACCATCATCCTGGTCGAGCCCCTGGCCGGCCGTCGCGATCTGGCCATCGAATTCGGCGCCACCCACGTGATCGACCCCGCCGCCCGGACCGACCTGGCCGCCGCCGTGCGGGCCATCCTGCCGGGCGGCGTCGACTACGCCTTCGACACCAGCGGGGTACCCGCCGTGCAGCAGGCGGTGATGGGCGCCCTGGCGTCCAAGGGCGTGTTCGGCATCGTCGGCATCGCCCCGCCCGGCACCCCGACCCCGGGCGATATCAACACCATCATGACCTACGGCCACACGGTGAAAGGCATCATCGAGGGCGACAGCGACCCGGACGTCTTCCTGCCCGAACTGATGGACCACTGGCGCGCCGGCCGGCTGCCCTTCGACCGCCTGATCAGGACCTTCCCCTTCGCTGAGATCAACGAGGCCATCGCCGCCCAGCATCACGGCGACTGCATCAAGGTGGTGTTGCTGATGGAGGAGGGGGCCTGAGGCCCTGGCGCACCCGACACGATTCGAACGTGTGACCTCTGCCTTCGGAGGGCAGCGCTCTATCCAGCTGAGCTACGGGTGCCTGATCAGGGAGCGGTTCTGTAGCCGAAAGGGGCCATTGGCGCAAACGCCTATTCCCCGCCCAGCCAGACGAAGCGCGCGATGCACGGCGCCGCCAGGGCGTAGAGGAAGAGGTCTCCGAGGCGGACCCCCGGAACCCGGCGGCCGAGACGTCCCTCGATCGGGGCCGCGCGGGCTTCGCACTCCCCCACCGCTGGTAAGGGGTTCCAGCCTTGAGCCGGCGGCCCCACCTCCTGGTCCGTCGCTGACGCTCCGAACCGTCCTCCGCCCACGCCGTGGGCGGAGAGCGAAACATCCCGCCTCTAGAACACCAGCGCGCGGACTTCCTTCACATGCGGCAGGGCCTGGATGCGGGCCAGCAGGGCGGCGTCCGGGGCCTGGTCGACGCCGACCAGGGCGATGGCGTCGTCGCCGGCGCCGACGCGGCCGAGGTTGAAGGTGGCGATGTTGACCGCCGCCTCGCCCAGCATTCCGCCCAGCGCGCCGATGAAGCCCGGCTTGTCGAGGTTGTTGACGTAGAGCATGGCGGCGCCGAACGGGGCGTCCAGCTCCATGCTTTTGACCTCGACGATACGCGGGATGCCGCCGATCACCGCCCCGGCGAACGACTTCTCGCCGGTCTCGGTGCCGATGGTGATGCGGATCAGGCTGTCATAGACGGGCGACAGCTCCTGGCGGTTCTCCGACACTGTCACGCCGCGTTCCTTGGCGATCGCGGGCGCGCTGACCATATTGATCTCGGCCAGCATGGGGCGCAGCACGCCGGCCAGGGCCGCCGCCGTCATCGGCTTGACGTTCAGCTTGGCGACCTCGCCGATGTAGGCGACCTCGATGGTCTTCAGGCCCGGGTCCATCATCTGGCCGGCGAACAGGCCCAGCTTCTCGGCCAGGGCCACGAAGGGCTTCAGCTTGGGGGCCTCGTCGGCGGTGATCGAGGGGCTGTTGAGGGCATTGGTGATGGCCCCGGTCAGCAGGTAGTCGCTGATCTGTTCGGCCACCTGAAGGGCGACATTCTCCTGGGCCTCGGCGGTGCTGGCGCCCAGGTGCGGGGTGGCGATGAAGTTGGGGGCGCCGAACAGGGCGTTCTCAGGACCGGCCGGTTCCTGCACGAAGACGTCGAAGGCCGCGCCGCCGATGTGGCCGCTGTCGAGGCCGGCGCGCAGGGCCGCTTCATCGACCAGGCCGCCACGGGCGCAGTTGATGATGCGGACGCCCTTGCGGGTCTTCGCCAAGGCTTCGGCCGACAGGATGTTGCGGGTTTTGTCGGTCAGCGGGGTGTGCAGGGTGATGAACTCGGCGCGCTCGATCAGATCGTCCAGCTCGACCTTCTCGACGCCCAGCTCGACGGCGCGTTCGGCCGACAGGAAGGGGTCGTAGGCGATGACCTTCATCTTCAGGCCCAGCGCCCGCTCGGCCACCAGGCTGCCGATGTTGCCGCAGCCGATCAGCCCGAGCGTCTTGTTGAACAGCTCCACGCCCATGAAGCGGTTCTTCTCCCACTTGCCGGCCTGGGTGGAGGCGTCGGCGGCGGGCAGTTCGCGGGCCAGGGCGAACATCATGGCGATGGCGTGCTCGGCGGTGGTGATCGAGTTGCCGAAGGGGGTGTTCATCACCACGATGCCGCGGGCGGTGGCGCTGGGGATGTCGACGTTGTCGACCCCGATGCCGGCCCGGCCGATGACCTTCATGTTGACGGCGGCGGCCAGGACATCCTTGTCGGCCTTGGTGGCGCTGCGGACGGCCAAACCGTCGTAGTCGCCGATGATCTTGAGCAGTTCATCTTTCGAGAGACCGGTGATGACATCGGCCTGGACCCCGCGCTTGGCGAAGATCTCGACGGCGGCGGGCGACAGTTTGTCAGCAATCAGAACGCGGGGCATGGGCGCCCTCCTTCAAAGTTCGGTGGGGACCCCCTCCACCACGCACGTATTCGCGCGCGGTCCTCCTCCCCCGAGGGGGAGGAGCGGGGAAAATGGGTTCAGGCCGAGGCGAGGTCGGCGGAGACGGAGGCGAAGGCCCAGTCCAGCCAGGGGGTCAGGGCTTCGATGTCGGCGGTTTCGATGGTGCAGCCGCACCAGATGCGAAGGCCGGGAGGCGCGTCGCGATAACCACCGATGTCGTAGGCCGCTTT
>JANPKF010000382.1:0-2213 GCA_031425895.1 Caulobacteraceae bacterium
GCCTTGGCCGTGACCGCGATGGTGGCGGACGGCTTGACGCGGGCCAGAGCGGCGGATTCGAGCGACATCGGTAGAGACTCCCCTGGAGGTCTGGTTTTCAGGATTGCGGGGGTCTTACGCTCGGGGGGGATGCGCCGCAACCGATCAGGCGGTGCAGTTTTCGTGGAGGCGTCGTCAGCCGCCCCTTCATCCCCTAAGCCGACGGACCTCATCGACGAAGCCGTTCAGATGGGCGCCGAAGACGGCGGTGGTCTTCTCGTCGGTCAGGGCGCCATCGCGCAACCTGCCCTTGACCCCATCGCGGCAATCGGCGAGGCCTTCGATCGCATGAAGGCCTTTCTAAACTTCGTCCTCAACATGGACGCCAAAGCCTGGCGCTCGGTCGCGGTGAGCTTCGTGCTGTTCGGCGGCGTCGGGCTGGTGTTCCTGTTCGGGGCGCCGCTGATGGGGCTGGACGGCGAGGCGACCGTTGAGGGCTGGCTGGGTTCGGTGCACGGGTTCTGGGGCCTGCCGGTGGCGGTCGGGGCCTTTGCGGTGCTGGCCTTCCTGGGCGTGCCGCAGATCGTGCTGATCGCCGCCGCCGTGGTTGCCTTCGGGCCGTGGCTGGGCATGACCTACAGCTGGATCGGAACCCTGGTGTCGGCCCAGGTCGGCTTCTGGCTGGGGCGGATGTTCGGTGGCCGCTTGCTGCGTGACGTGGGCGGCAAGGGGGTTAACAGCTTCATGCGGCTGATCGGCGAGAACGGCTTCCTGGCCAGCCTGATCGTGCGGCTGGTGCCCTCGGCGCCCTTCATCGTCGTCAATATGGCGGCGGGTGTCACCCCGATGCGCCAGCGGCATTTCGCGGCCGGTACCGCGCTGGGGATCATTCCCAAGATCGTGCTGACGGCGTTCGCCGGCAATTCGCTGGTCCAGAGCTTCAGGGGCGAGGGCAACGTCTGGCATTACCTGACGATCGCCGTCGTGGTGGCGGTCTGGATCGGCATCGGCCTCTACGCCCGCCGCTGGCTGAAGAAGCATGAGGCGGAGCAGGCGGCGTTGGACCAGGGCGAGTCCTGAGTTAGGCTCGCCGGCATGACCGTTCATGTCACCATCGAACTGACTGAAGAGCAGAAAGCGCGGCTGGAGGCCGAGGCGGCCCGGCAGCAGGTTTCGCTGGAAGTCTTCATGGTCAATGCTGCGGAGATGCAGATCTACGGCGGGAGCGACGCCTGGGTTGGGGCGGTTCAGGAAGGCATCGATGATATCGAAGCCGGGCGGACATTTTCGCAGGAAGAGGTTGTTGAAGCCATTGAGGCGCGGCTTCGTGAAAAAGGCGCACCGCCTCCCGCATGAAGACAACCTGGTCAGGCGCTGCGCGACGGGACGTGCTGGCTCTTGTCGAGTTTCTCTCGGAACGAAGCCCCTCCGGCGCCGCGCGCATCCTTCGTGAAATCTTTTCCCGCACGGATCGTCTGGCTCGCGAACCGAGACTGGGTCGTATCGGCCGGATGGCAGACACCCGTGAGCGTGTTGTTCCGCGAACGCCGTATGTGATCGTGTATCGGCTGCGCGGTGACGCCGTGGAAATCCTGCGGGTCCTGCATGGGGCTCAAGACTGGCCGCCGTCCGACGCGTTTGAATTGCCACTGAGGTAACATTGTTGTCGTGCGGTGCGCCTAATCTTCCTGAAAACGGGAGGAGGGGCGTATGCGGTTCGGAGCGGTTGTTCTCATCGGGGCCATGCTGGCCGGCGGCGCGCAGGCGGCGGAGAAGCCCACGCGGGCGACCGTGGCGGCCCAGGCCAGGCTCAAGGCCCAGCTGCCCTTCGCAGACGACCAGGACTTCGACTTCGCCCGGCGCGGCTTTGTCGCCAGCCGGACGGATCCGCTGATCAAGCGGGCTGACGGCGGCGTCGCCTGGAACCTGGCGGCCTATGACTTCGCCAAGGGCGAGGCGCCGGCCAGTGTGAACCCCAGCCTCTGGCGGCAGACCCAGCTGCTGGCGATCCACGGCCTGTTCAAGGTCTCGGACCGCATCTGGCAGGTGCGCGGCTTCGATGTCGCCAACATCACCTTTATCCAGGGCGACACCGGCTGGATCATCATCGACCCGCTGACCACGACCGAGACGGCGAAGGCCGCGCTCGACCTGGTCAACGAGACGCTCGGGGCCCGCAAGGTGGTGGGGGTCATCTACACCCACAGCCACGCCGACCACTTCGGCGGCGTGCG
>JANPKF010000383.1:0-2536 GCA_031425895.1 Caulobacteraceae bacterium
GGGACGATAACCGGCAAGGCGGGCGCTGCCCTCATCCGACCCCATTCGGGGGCCACCTTCTCCCGGCAAGCGGGAGAAGGAGCGGCGCTAGACCAACCCCGCAATGATGTTGATCCCCAGCGCAAGGATGGCCGTGTTGAAAAAGTAGGCCGCCGCCGCGTGGGCCGTGATCAGGTTACGCAGCCGCGTCGTGTTCACCGTCATGTCCGACACCTGAAACGTCGCCCCGATGCAGAACGATAGGTAGACGAAGTCCATGTAGCTGGTCGGCGGATCGCCCGAGAAACCGAACACTTCGTTCGGGGCGCCGCCGAAATGCCGGTGGGCATAGTGGATGACGAACACCGTCTGCAGCACCAGCCAGCTGCTGATCAGGGTCAGCACCGCCAGGCCGGCGACAATCCCCTTCTCGAAAGTCGTCCCGGTCCTGGCCTCGATCATCGCCATGACAATGCCGACCAGACTGGCCAGCACCGCCGCCAGGATCACCAGCATCAGGACGGGTGTCTTCTCATCCTCCTGGGCGGCGCGGGAGCGCACGCGCTCCTCGTCCGCGGTCAGGAACAGTCGCCAGCTAAGGCCCAGGAACACGGCCGCGCCGACAACCCAGCCCATCAGCGCCGGCGCCGCGCCCGGCCAGCCGATCGCCGACGCCGCCAGCCATCCGGCCATTCCGCCGGCTGCGCCCGCGCCCAGCCGCCAATGCCGGATGATGCCGCTCGCGCCCATTCAGATCTCCTCCAGAGGACTCGACCCTAGTCCGCGTCGGCGGGCCCGCAAACTCTAGCGGGGCCGGTCACCAACGATCGTGACCCGCTCCATGCGCCGCACAGCCGGCCAATAGTCACTCGCCGCGTAGTGCTGGCTGGCCCGGTTGTCCCAGAAGGCGATGCTGCCCGGCTCCCAGCGGAACCGGCACTGGTATTCCGGGATCGCCGCCTGGGCGTAGAGGTGCTTCAGCATGGCGTCGCTGTCGGCCTTGTCCCAGCCGACGATATGCTGGGTGAAGGCGGCGTTGACGTAGATGCAGCGCCGGCCCGTCTCCGGATGGGTGCGGATCACCGGATGCTCGACCATCGGATAGCGGGCGTTGAAGTCCTCGATCTGCTCTTCGGTCATGCCGCGCTTGCGCATGCCGGTCCGGAAGTGGGCGAAGTCGTGGATGGCCACGGCGTCGTCCACCCGCGCCTTCACCTCGTCGCTCAGGCCATCATAGGCGGCGTACATGTCGGCGAACAGCGTATCGCCCCCGACCGGCGGCAGCTCAAGCGCCCGCAGGATCGAGCCCAGCGACGGTTCGGCCCGCCAGGTCACGTCCGAATGCCAGGTGTTTTCGCGGCCCCGGTTCTCGCGGTTGTGGGTGATGGCCAGAACCTCCGGATATCCCGGCTTCTGCGGCGCGAAGGGGTGCACCTCCAGGTCGCCGAAATTGCGGGCGAAGGCCAGGTGCTGGTCAGTGTCGATGTCCTGGTCGCGGAAGAACAGCACCTTCCAGTCGAGCAGCGCCTGGCGGATGGCGCTGACCTGCGACGGCGTCGCCGGCTGGGACAGGTCGATGCCGCCCACCTCCGCGCCGATGGTCGGCGTCAGCGGCGTCAGGGTCAGGCTGTCGAGGGTCAGGTGGCGGACAGGTTCGGTCATGGCTTCCTCCGCGCCGGCTCTCTGTCCGGACAAGGCAGTATGTTACCACGCGGTTTCAATTGACAAGCCCCAACGGAAAGCCCCCCTTACCGCCGATGGCCGACGGTTCCGCCCCTTCCCGCAAACCCCGAGTCGATGCCGCCGCCCGGCGCGCCGAATACCTCGACGTGGCCGCCAGGGTGATGCTGGAAAAGGGCCTGCACGGCGCCACCATGCGCGACTTCGCGGAGGCCGCCGGCGCCGCCAAGATCCTGTTCTACCGCCTGTTTCCCTCACGCGACGCCATTGTCGAAGCGGTGTTCAGGAAGGTGGAGGACACCATCCTCGCCGCCTACGCCGAGCCCTGGGGCGGCTACGGCGCCATGGTCGCCCGGGTGCTGGCACAGGCCCGCAAGGACCCCGCCCCTTTCCTGGTGGTGCTCAAGAACTGCGGCGGCGGGGCCGACCGCTCCGACTGGGGCGACCGCCTGCGCGCCATCTTCAACGAACGCTCCCGCCCGCTGTTCGAACCCAAACCCGGCGCCCCGGACGGCGCGGACGAGCGCGCCGGCCTGGCCGGCGGCAGCCTGTTCGGTCTCTGGGTCGACCGCATGATCGTCTGGCTGGAAGAACGCGACGGCCTCGACGACGAAGCCCGCATCCGTTGGTGGAGCCGCATCGTCCGCGAATGGCGACTGGCCTCCCGCGAGGCCTTTCGGCTAGACCCGCCGCAACAAGAAACCAACGAGGAGCCGTAAGTGATCCCCGGCCTGATGCAGACCACTCCGCTGGTCATCACCTCGATCCTCCGCTTCGTCGAGACCGCCCATCCGCGCGTCGAGATCGTCTCCCGCACCGTCGAGGGCCGCATCCACCGCTACGACTACGCCGGCATGGGCCAGCGCGTCCGCCGCCT
>JANPKF010000384.1:0-6167 GCA_031425895.1 Caulobacteraceae bacterium
ACGCCGGTGATCATGCTGACCGCCAATGCCCTGGACGAACATGTGCAGGCCAGCCTGGCGGCCGGCGCTGACGCCCACCTCTCCAAGCCTGTGCGGGCCGACAACCTGCTGGCCGCCATCGCGGCGGCTCTGGAGCCTGCCGAGCAGGAACTGGCTGCGGCCGGCTGATACCGTCGGCCGGCCTTAAGCCTCTACCGCCTTGTCCATCTCCTGAAAGACCTCGACCATGACGTCGTAGGCGGCCAGGAAGTTGTCCAGGTTCTGCTCGATGTGATCGGTGGTGACGCCGCCGTCTATCATCAGATAGTTCTCGAAATACAGGCTCTTGCCGTCGTCTGAAACGTAGGCCTTGCCGATGTAGTATTCGCGATTGTAGCGGTCGGCGGTCCGGCGGGCCGTCGCCAGATCGTCCTTGTCCAGCTCCATCGACGCATAGAAGCGGATCCCCAGGCAGCCCTTGGGATAGCCGTCCGCGTCACAGGCGCGGATATCCGCCCCCATGAAGAAGGGCTGCTTGTCCCGGCCCTCGATGGTCCAGCTGGGTTTTTCCCCTTCCTTGTGCTTGTCGGGGACGATCTTGGTCTTGAAGCCGCTCTTGCGCATCACCGCGGCCACCTGCTCGGGCGTGATGGTGTAGTGGACCTGCGCCTTGCCGCTGCTGGGCCGTTCGGCCGCCATTGCCGGCGTTGCCGCCAGCAGCACCGCGGTCATCGTCAACACCCGCCAGACCATCCCCGCACTCCGTCATTCCCGGGCCATCGGACGCGGCCCCCCAACTGGTCCAGCATAGCCCGGACCGGCGGATATGACAGGCCTAGCGCCCGCTGCGCTTGCGCTCACGCATGGCTGTCGAGGAGGCGAAGTTGAAGGGCCCGCGCAGGTAGACCCAGGCTGGGGTCTTCAGGGTGGCCAGCAGCGGCGCCTCGCGGGCCGGGTGGCGGTAGTGGGCGAAGCGCTTGGCGGCCGGTGACATCCGCGCCTTCAGCGAGGCCCAGGGGCGCGAGACCACGGCGACCGGGACCTCGCGCATCAGCTGTGTCCAGCCACGCCAGCGGTGAACGTCTTTCAGGCTGTCGGCGCCCATGATCCAGACGAAATGGACGCCGGGATAGCGGGCTTTCAGCAGGCGCAGGGTGTCGATGGTGTACTGCGAGCCGAGCCGGGTCTCGATGTCGCTGACGATCATCCGGGAGTCGCCGATGGCGGCCCTGACCTCGGCCAGGCGCGTCTGCAGCGGCGCGGTCTCCTTCGAACTCTTCAGCGGGTTCTGCGGCGAGACCAGCCAGATCACCCGGTGGAGCGCGAGCCTTGTGATGGCCGTGCGGGCGACGTGGAGGTGACCTTCATGCACGGGATTGAACGAGCCGCCGTAGAGGCCCACGCGCATTCCGGGCTTGAGGACGAAACCCGTCCGGAGGGCGGCCGGGCGGCCGGCCTCAGGGGCGTGTCTGGCCGGACCCGCGAACCACATATTTGAATGTCGTCAGTTGTTCCGCGCCCACCGGTCCCCGGGCATGCAGCCGGTCCGTGGCGATTCCGATCTCCGCGCCGAATCCAAACTCTCCCCCGTCGGCGAACTGGGTGGAGGCGTTGACCAGCACGATGGCGCTGTCGACCTCGGCGATGAAGGCTTCCGCCGCCGCCTCGTCCTCCGTGACGATGGCGTCGGTGTGGCCCGAGCCGTAGGCCGCGATGTGGCGGGCGGCGCCGGCCACCCCGTCGACGATCGCAACGGCCAGGATGGGGGCCAGGTATTCGGTGGTCCAGTCGGCCGGCGTCGCCGCCTTCATCGAGGGCTCAATGGCCAGGGCCGCCGCGTCGCCGCGCAGCTCGCAGCGTTCCTTGATCAGGGCGTCGGCGATGGGCGGCAACAGGCGCCCCGCCGCCGCCCTGTCGATCAGCAGGGTCTCGGCGGAGCCGCAGACGCTGACCCGGCGCAGCTTGGCGTTGACGACGATCTGGACGGCCTTGGCGATGTCGGCGGCCGCGTGGACGAAGACGTGGTTGAGGCCTTCGAGGTGACCCAGCACCGGGGCCCGCGCCTCGGCCTGCACCCGGGCGACCAGGCCCTTGCCGCCGCGCGGAATGATCAGGTCGATCTGGCGATCGAGGCCGCTCAGCAGCGCGCCGACGGCGTCGCGGTCGGTGGTGCGGACGATCTGAACGGCGCTCTCGGGCAGGCCGGCGGCGCGCAGGCCGGTGGCGACACAGGCATGGATGGCCAGGTTGGAGGTGATGCACTCCGACCCGCCCCGCAGGATCACCGCGTTGCCGGCCCGCACGCAAAGCGCCGCCGCGTCGGCGGTGACGTTCGGTCGGCTCTCGTAGATCATCGCGATCACGCCGATGGGCGTGCGCACCCGGGCGATGTCCAGGCCGTTGGGCCGGGTCCAGCGGGCGATCTCGGCTCCGACGGGATCAGGGATGGCGGCGACGGTCTCGATGGCGCGGGCCAGATCCCCGACCCGCCCCTCGTCCAGCAGCAACCGGTCGAGCATAGGCCCCGAAACCCCGGCGGCCTTGGCGGCGGTCAGGTCGCGGGCGTTGGCGGCGAGAATGGAGGCCGCGCCGTCACGGATGGCGGCGGCCATGGCGGTGATGGCGGCCGTGCGCTGCTCAGCCGACGCCAGGCGCAGGGCGCGCGCGCCATCGCGCGCCGCCCGGCCCATGGCCATCATCCTGCCCCGCAATGTCTGGCCGGCGTCGTCCATCCGCTCCGTATCCGGATTTTGCTCGCCGTGAGCATTAGCGGCCTTATTCGCTGTAGTCGAACTCGAACTTCGGCGTCTCGCCCTCCAGGCACTTGCCGTCGACTGGCCTGGTCGGGTCCTGCAGGAAGCTGCGGACCATGCCTCGGGCGCAGGGGCTGGCGTAGCTGACGCCGTGCGTGACGTTGGGGGCGATGAACAGCTGGCCCTTGCTGAAACGGGCGAAGGCGGCCTTGGCCAGGCTCGGCGGGCAGCCGGGGTCGATCTCGGCGGCGATGAACAGGGTGGGGACGTTGCTGGACTGCGGACCGGCATCGAGGGGATCGGGCTGACCGACGGCCCAGGCTTCGCAGACCTCGAAGTAGCGGGTCATCGAGGGCACGGCGAGGGCCGCAATGGGGTCGCCCTCGACCTGCGCCACCTTGGCGCGCTCCTCGAAGGGAAACTCTTCCTTGCAGAGATGGGTCAGGTGCTGGCCCTCGAAATAGGGGCTGCGCTCGGCGCGGTGAGCCTCGAGGGCGGAGAAGTCGCCCTTGACGAAGTTGGCCAGATCCATCGGCAGGTGGCGGGCGCCGTAGCTGTCATAGGCGGCGTCCATCAGAAAACCGGCCATGTCGTCGGCTGTGTAGGCGCGGGTCTTGCCTTGCACCGGGCCCGTGTTGAACTTTTTGGCCAGGGTCACGAAGTCGGCCTCGACGGTCGGGAAGCGTTTCGCACACCCGGCGTCGGCGGCGCACTTGCCGAGCACCAGATGAACCGCGTCGGAAATCAGTTGCGGGCCGCCCTGGGCCCACTTCGCTTCCGGCGGCCAGGGACTGTCGAGCACCACGGCCCGGATCCCCTGCGGCGCATGGCGCAGGATGCCCATGGCGATGCTGGTCCCGTAGGAGGCGCCGAAGAGGTCGATTTGCTTGTAGCCGAGGGCCTGGCGCAGGTCCTGGACGTCGAGGGCCACCTCCTTGATGTTGTAGCGGGAGAGGTCGACCCCGGCGGCGGCATGCAGCCGGCCACAGGCCTTCAGCGTTTCGCCTGCCGCGGCGGTCAGCGGGCCGGCGTCGTTCATCGCGACGTTGCCGCAGTCGAGCAGGGGCGAGGCCATGCCGGAGCCCCGCTCGTCGAAGAAGACCCAGTCCTGGTCGACGGCGATCATGTCCCGGCCCAGGGGCGAGCGGGCGATGCGCCCCGCCCCGACGGCGGCCGCCCCGCCCGGGCCGCCCTGCAGGTAGAAGACCGGCGGCTGGCCGGCGCGGGGGGTCTGGGCCTTGATGATGACGACCGGGATGGCGACCCGTCGCTTGCTGGCCGTGCCACGCGATTCGTCCACCGTAAGGATGCCGCAGGAGGCGCGGCTGGCGGCCGCCCCGAAGTCACCGACGCAGGGACTGGCCTTGTAGACGGGCTTGGCGGCCATGGCCGGCGCGGCGAATGCGAGGCCGGCGCAAGCAATGGCGGCGGCGAGAAGGGGGCGGATCATGCGGGGCTCCGGAACGTTGACGGCGCCTTACGCGGACCAACACGCCAAGGCCAAGCGATTTAGGAGTTCAGCCCGTCCAGGTCTCGGAGAACACCCGGTGGAAGTTGGCGCCGAGCACCTTCTCGGCGACGCGGGCCGGATAGCCCCGCTTGAGCAGTTGATCGGCGATGACGGCGCAGCGGTCGGATCGGTTCAGCCCGGTGACGAAGGGCGGCGGGCCCTCGCCGGGGGCGGCGACACCGCTGGCCTGGCGACGAGCCGTCTCGGCGTCCCACGCCTTCATGCTTTCGGGCGAGGTGTCGAAGGGGGTGAGGATGGTGTCGCTGCCGATGCCGACATGGTCCTCGCCGGCGACTTTCAGGGCGTGGGTCAGATGGCCCATGTAGGCGGCGAGCGACGGCTGTTCCGGGGCGACGGAGATGTAGCTGAGCTCGAAGACTCCGATGACGCCGCCCTTGTCGGCCAGGGTGCGGATGAAGCGGTCGGACTTGTTGCGCGGATGCGGCCGGATGGCGCCGGCGCCGGCGTGGGTGACCAGCACCGGTCTGGTGGAGGCGGCGATGGCGGCGAAGCCTGTCGTCTCGTCGCTGTGGCTGATGTCGAGGGTGACGCCGAGGCTGTTCATGCGCGCGATGGCCTGTCGGCCAAGATCGGTCAGGCCGAGGGCGGTCTTTGACATCACGCCGGAGCCGAACGGCGTGTTGAGGTTGTAGCTGAGGCCCATGACCAGCACGTCCAGCGCCCGGAAGTGATCGATCGCGTCGATCTGGCCTTCCAGCATCTCGCCGGCTTCGAAGGAGGCGATGAAGCCGATCTTGCCGCCGGCCTTGGCGGCGGCGATGTCCTCGATCCGGCGAACGCGGGTGAAGAGGTCGCTGTTGAGGGCGATGGCCTTGTCGACCAGGGCGCATTCCTCCGTGGTCTCGGCCCGGTTCTGCCGGCCGGGTCCGCCGAGCGTCATCTTGAAGGCGCTGAGGCCCGACGCCCTGACCTGGGCCCGGAGAGTGGCGTCCAGCGGGGCGGTCGGGTCGAGCGGCGCAACCAGATTGCCGTCGATGACGATGGCGTCGCGGTAGAGCCGGCGCGCGGCGGGGCTGATGCTTTCGGCGGCGCTGGCGGGCAGGGCCGCAAAGGCGGAGACGGCCGCGCCACCCGCCAGAAACTGTCTTCGATGCATCGCCAACCTCGTCCGCGGGAGTGAGGCCTGACGATATGTAGGGGCCTACATATCGTCAAATGAACTCTCGGTAAGGGACGGGAGCTGTTCGATGATGCGGTCGAACATCGACTTTCGCGCAAGGGCGTCGTCCAGCCGGTCCAGAAGGGCGACCAGATCGCCGGCCTCGGTGTTGAGCGCATCGGCGGCGGCGTTGAAGGCGTCCCACAACGGGGCCAGTTCGTCGGCCAGCACCCGGCCCTGGTCGGTGAGGACCAGGTTGCGCTTGCGGCCGTCTTCCGGTGAGACCGCCGAGACGACGATACCGGCCTTTTCCAACGATCGGCTGGCCTCGCTGACCGAGACGTGGGTGATGCGCAGGATCTTGGCGATGGCGCCGACCGACATCGGCCCGTTGGCGATCAGCTGGCGAAGGATGCCGTACCAGCGCTGTTCAAATCGCACGGACCGGGCGGCGTAGACGCGTGTCCCGTCGCGGTCGAGCTGGTCGGAGGCGCGGCGCAGGCGGGCGGCCAGGGCCTGACCCCGAAAGCTGCGGCTGTAGTCGATATCGCTCATCGGCCCAGCCATACCGCGAATGAACCGTCAGGCGTGAGGGGCTTCCGCATCCGTCAAACAAGCACTTGAATGCCGCAAGGTGAGGGCGCTTAGGTGCGCCCGAAATCAAAACGAGGAGGCGTTCATGCCTGAAGCTCTGATCATCGACGCGGTCCGTACCCCCCGGGGCATCGGCAAGATCGGCAAGGGCGCCCTTGCCGATCTTGCCGATGCCCCGGGGGGTACGGACCGCGTCGATGATCAGAGCTTC
>JANPKF010000385.1:0-5806 GCA_031425895.1 Caulobacteraceae bacterium
TCTTCTGCGCGTGGAGCCGGTTCTCCGCCTCGGGCCAGATCAGCGACTGCGGGCCGTCCATGACCTCGTCGGTCACCTCTTCGCCCCGGTGCGCCGGCAGGCAGTGCATGAACACCGCGTCCTGATGGGCCTTGTCCATCAGCGCCTCGTCGACCTGATAGGCTTCGAAGGCGTCGAGCCGGGCTTCGCCATCGGCGTCCCCCATGCTGACCCAGGTATCGGCGATCACCGCATGGGCGCCGCGCACGGCGGCCACCGGATCATCGCTCATCTCCACCCGGCCCTGCTGCTCGGCCGCGCGGGCCAGGTCGTGCAGATCGGGGTGGTACTGCGGCGGGCAGGCGATGTTCAGCTTGAAGCCGAACTTGGAGGCCGCATGGATGAAGCTGGCGCAGACGTTGTTGCCGTCGCCGACCCAGGCGATGGTCTTGCCCTGCACCGGCCCGAGCTTTTCCTCGAACGTCAGCAGGTCGGCCATGATCTGGCAGGGGTGGCTCTTGTCGGTCAGGCCGTTGATCACCGGCACCGTGCTGTTCTGGGCGAACAGCTGCACGTCGTCGTGGCGGTTGGCGCGGATCATCACCGCGTCGACCATCCGCGACAGCACCTTGGCGGTGTCGTCGATCGGCTCGCCCCGGCCCAGCTGCATGTCCGCCGCCGTCGAGATCAGGGTCGCGCCGCCCAGCTGGGCCATGGCGGCGTCGAAGCTGAACCGGGTCCGTGTAGAATGCTTCTCGAAGATCATCGCCAGCCGTCGGCCCTTGGCCGGCGCGTCGTGATCGACCATGCCGGTCGTCCAGCCGCGACGGCTGGCTTTCCGGGTATGGGCGTCGTCGAGAATGATCCGGAGGGTCGAGGCGTCCAGCTTCCAGAGGTCGATGAAGTGGCGGACCTCGCTCATGCCGTCGCCTTGGCCCGAACAACCTCGCAGGTCTGTTCAAGCTTTGCGACGGCCTCGCGGGCCTCTTCCTGGGTGATCAGCAGGGACGGCAGCAGACGCACCAGATTGTCGCCGCCGCCAGCCACCAGAAGGCCCTGGTCACGGGCGATGCCCATGAACTCCCGGTTGTTGGGGATCAGCTTGAGACCGACCAGCAGGCCCTTGCCGCGGATCTCGCTGATCACGTCCGGGAAGCGGTCGGCCAGGCCCGACAGCTGCTGCACGAAATAGCCGGCGATCTCACGAACGTGCTGCAGGGTCTCTTCCTTGGCGATCTCGTTGAAGGCGGTCAGGCCAACGGCCATGGCCAGCGGGTTGCCGCCGAAGGTCGATCCGTGGACGCCCACGGTCATGCCCTTGGCCGCTTCCGCCGAGGCCAGGCAGGCCCCGACCGGGAAACCGCCGCCCAGCGCCTTGGCCACGCACATGATGTCCGGCGCGGCGTCCTCCGCCCACTCATGGGCGAACAGCTTGCCGGTCCGGCCCATGCCGCACTGGACCTCGTCGAAGATCACCAGCACGCCGTGCTCGCGGGTCAGCTGCCGCAGGCCGCGCAGGCAGACTTCCGGCATGGCGCGCGCGCCGCCTTCGCCCTGCACCGGCTCGACGATGATGGCCGCCGTGGTCGGATCGGCGATCGCCGCCTTGAGGGCGTCGTGGTCGCCCCACTTCAGCTGGCTGTAGTTCTCCAGCCGGGGGCCGAAGCCCTCGACGTAGCCCGGGTTACCGGCCGCGTTGATCGCCGCATACGACCGGCCGTGGAAGCTGCCGTCGAAGCCGTAGATGACCACACGTTCCGGGTTGCCGTTGGCGGTGTGGTACTTGCGGGCCGTCTTCAGGGCGCACTCGATGGCCTCGGTGCCGCTGTTGGTGAAGAACACCACGTCGGCGAAGGTCTCTTCGCACAGCCGCGTCGCCAGCACTTCCTGGCCCGGGATGCGGAAGATGTTGGAAGTGTGCCAGAGCTTCTCGCCCTGTTCCTTCAGGGTCGCGACCAGCGCGGGGTGACAGTGGCCGAGCCCGTTGGTGGCGATGCCCGCCACGCAGTCGAGGTACTCACGGCCGTCCTCATCCCAAAGTCGCACGCCCTCGCCTCGCTCGACGGCCAGCGGGGCGCGATTATAGACCCCCATGATGTGGTCGTTGACGGGCTTGGCGGACGGTTGAGTGGACAAGGTTGCCTCCCAAAAGGTGATGGCCCCGCAGCGGGTTCGCGACGGGACCGGAAGGCTTGGCGTTGTTGCGTCAGAACGCCGGAATGTCAATGATTTGGGGGGCGATCAAGGGTCACCACGATCGATCGAAATCCTTGTTGTCGAGGAGTAGCGCCCGTTCCTCTCCCACCTGCTGATCAAGGATTTGGGAGCCTTCGATCCGGAAGGCCGGGATATAGGCCTTCAGCATGGCGAAGCGTCGCCCGGGAATATCGGCGATCACCGTCACGGCGTCGAACGCCTCGCCCGCCCAGCTGAAGCCCAGCCAGTCCCCGTCGGGCGAGAAGCTGAACCACCGCCCCCAGACTCGCCCGGGAAAGCGCCGCCCGTCGATAATCAGCCGATGTAGCGAGTCACCGTGCGGCGGCTCGGTCTCATTGATCAGGTCGGCGACATGCTGCCCGCCCGGCGAGACAAGCTGATAGTCGCCCATCCCTGCCCAAACCGATCCCCCGCCGGAAGCAAACCGGATGACCTCCACTCTACTTGAGGGCCTTGTCGGCCGCCCGGACCAGCTCGACCGCCAACTTCCCCGCCCGCTCGACGGTGGCAGGCTCGACGGCCTCCATGGTGTCCTGCGGCGTGTGGATCAGGCTCAGCACCCTGGGCATAAAGCCCGGCTCCAGCTGGCTGGTCTTTCCGGCATTGGCGAACAGCCACAGCTGGTGCGCCTCCCGGGCCGGCAGGAAGCTGACCGAGGTCTCGGGGAGGCCTGCCGCGCGGAAGGCCAGGTAGTCGCTCGGCGGATAGGCGCCGAAGGGCATGCAGTCCTCGCCCGCCGCCAGGCACCCTTGCCGCACGGACCTGGCCATGGCCGGATCCTTGGGGTCGGCGAAGAAGGGCGTGTCGCCGTAGCCGTTGACGTCGAAGTTGATCATCCCGGCCACGCGCTTGCCGTCCGGCCCGGCCGCATAGGCCCTCGCCCCGATCAGACCCAGCTCCTCCTGGTCAAAGAAGATGATGCGCAGGCGATGGTTCAGCCTGTCGGCCCTCAGAACCTTGGCGGCCTGGATGATGGCCACCACCGAGGCGGCGTTATCGACCACGGCGCCGGCCAAGGTCCCGTCCTTCATCACCTCGGCGTCGTAGTGGGCCGTCAGCAGGAGATCGGTCTTGCCCTCGCCGATCGTGACCACGACGTTGCGGCCCTGCATCGGCTTGCCCTTCGGACCGCCCTCGAAGGTCTGGAACTCGTAGGCCAGACCCTCGCGCTTGAGCAGCGCCTCGAGCGCCGCCAGCCGCCCGGCCTGGGTCGGCTGCACGAAGCTGGCGACGTCCTCACGGGTCCCGGCCGAGGCGGGCAAAGCGCCAAGGCAGAGCGCCCCTGCGACAAGGGCGGTCAGAACGGTGCGCATGGAAGTCCCTTAAGTCTTGAGCCGCCAGCCGGCGCGGAACAGCAACCAGCAGGTCAGCGCCAGGCCGATGGTCAGCACGGCGGTCATCAGCACGCCGGCGGTGAGGCTGCCGTTGGCATGGCCGATGAAGCCATAGCGGAAGCCGTCGATCAGATAGAAAAAGGGGTTGAAATGGCTGGCCGAGCGGAAAGGCTCAGGGAGCTTGTCGACCAGATAGAAGGTCCCGGACAGGAAGGTCATCGGCATGATGATGAAGTTGGTGATCGCCGAGAGGTGGTCGAACTTCTCCGACCAGAGGCCGGTCAGAATGCCCACGAACCCGAGGATCAGCGAGGCGCCGACGCCGAAATAGACAATGGCCCAGGGCTGGGCGAACGTCATGTTGGCGTTGGGCAGAACGGCCACCACCACCGCCGTGACCAGACCGACCACGACACCCCGTGTCGCCGCGCCGAGGCTGAAGGCCATGACCTGCTCCAGCGGCGACAGCGGCGGCGTCAGGAAGTCCGACGTCAGTCCCATCATCTTGGCCTGCAGCAGACTCGAGGACGAGTTGGCGAAGGCGTTGTTCAGGATGGTCATCATGATCAGGCCGGGGGCCACGAAGGTGGCGAACGCCACCCCGTCGATCGGCGGCGCCGCGCCACGCACGGCCACGACGAACACCAGCATATACAGAAGGCTGGTGACCACCGGCGCGGCCACGGTCTGCATCCCCACCTTCCAGAAGCGGCGCACCTCCTTGAGGTAGAGCGTCTGGAATCCGGTCCAGTTGAAGCCGGCGTAGTCGCGCGGCGGGGGCGGCGTGGGGGCGGCGGCCATATCCTTCATGCGCCCCAGATGCGCCCCGCAAAGCGGTTGTGCAAGCCGACCGGCCCGTGACGTTTCGAAGAACAGCGATTCAACATCTTGATCCTGTGGACAGAATCATTGGCGCCCATTGTGTGTCTTAACAAAAGGTTTACGATATCTGGTAGTGAGCAGGACGAAATGACCTGCCTGACACAATATATAGGGCCGGTTCGTGTGGGGCTTACCGGTCCGCCTCAAAGCCTGAAGGGGTGCTCTATGGGTTGGACCGAAGAACGCGTTGAGGTTCTCAAGAAACTCTGGCTCGACGGCCTGTCCGCCAGCCAGATCGCCAAACAGCTTGGCGGCGTCACCCGCAACGCCGTCATCGGCAAGGTCCACCGCCTGGGCCTCAGCGGCCGCGCCGCGCCGTCGCAGCCCGCCCGTCCGGTGTTCAAGGCCCCACGCCCGGCCCGCCCCGTCACCACCGCAACCCCCTCGGCCCCTCGGCGCGTGGCTGAGCCGGTTGTCACCACTACCACCAGCGGCCCGCCCCCGATCGGCAACGCCGCGCCGCCGACCCACATCGTGCGCGTCGAGGCTCCCGGTTCGGCCACCGTGCTGACGCTCGGCGCCCACATGTGCAAGTGGCCGATCGGCGATCCTTCCAGCGACGAGTTCACCTTCTGCGGTCGCCGCGCCAGCGAAGGCGTCTACTGCGTCGACCACGCCCGCGTCGCCTACCAGCCGGCCCAGACCGGCAAGAAGAAGGCCGGCCCCAACGAGCTGGCCCGCTCGCTGCGCCGCTACATCTAGGTCCCTTCCTCTACGGGGGGTGTTCAACGGCGGTGACCGAAAGGTCGCCGCCGTTGTTCGTTGGGGGCTCCGATCAGCGCGTCCCCGAGAAATTGCCCTTGCGACCGGCCGCATCCACCGCGCCGCTCATCGCCGAGCCCTTCAGGGCGCCCGAATAGGTCACATCGAACTTCTGACCCATGAAGTCAGAGCCATAGGTCCAGACCACCCTGTCGCCGGTGATCTTCCCCGACTTCACAGGATGGGCCTTGTTGGTCCCGCCGTCGAAGCAGGTTCCGCCCAGCGTGTCGCCGGCGCGGGTGAACTTGCAGGTCAGGGTGAAGCCGAACGACTGCACCTTGCCCTTGAACCGCCAGGTCCCGGCCACCGGGTCGGTCTGGGCCATGGCGGCGAGCCCGATCAGGGCGATGGCCAGGGCCAGAGTGATGGCGGTCTTCATCTGCGCGTCTCCCGTGTCGCTTTATGTACGTCTCCCGCGCCCGATCGGTTTCACCAGACTCACATCCCGCGCTAGAGTCCCCCGGTGACCGATCTCGAAGCCTCCGCCGCCGCCCAGACAAATGCCGGGGCCTACTCCGTCTCGGAGCTGGCCTTTGCCCTGAAGCGCACCCTCGAGGACGCCTACGGCTTCGTCCGTCTGCGCGCCGAGCTCTCCAAGGTCACCTTTCACGGCAACGGCCACGTCTATCTGA
>JANPKF010000386.1:0-1647 GCA_031425895.1 Caulobacteraceae bacterium
CGCCAGGCGGGCGCGGTCGGCGATGGCCGCATCGACGGTCACCTCGAACTGTTCCTTCTGCTGGGCGTCGAGAATGTTGCGCAGGGTGATCCGCTTCATGTGCGGGCACATGTTGCAGGGGCCGACGAACTTCACCCCGGGCACGTCGCCGGCGACGTTGGCGGCCATGCTGCATTCGGTGATCAGCACCACCGGCTTGGGCCGGCGGGTATCGACGTAGTTGCTCATGGCGGCGGTCGAGCCGGCGAAGTCGGCGGCGTTGAGCACCTCTTCCGGGCATTCCGGGTGGGCGAGGATCTCGGCGCCCGGATAGGCCAGGCGCATCTCGGCGATGTCCTCGACCGTGAAGCGCTTGTGCACCTCGCAGCTGCCGGCCCAGGCGATGATCTTCACATCGGTCTGGGCGGCGACGTTGCGGGCCAGGTACTCGTCGGGGATCAGGATGACGCGGTCGACGCCCCATTCCTTTGCGGCCCATTCGACCACCTGCACGGCGTTGGCGCTGGTGCAGCAGATGTCGGTCTCAGCCTTCACGTCGGCCGTGGTGTTGACATAGGTGACGACCGGCAGGCCGGGGTAGCGCTGCTTGATCAGGCGCACGTCGTCGCCGGTGATCGAGCTGGCCAGGCTGCAGCCGGCGCGCAGGTCGGGGATCAGCACGGTCTTGTCGGGGCAGAGGACCTTGCTGGTCTCGGCCATGAAGTGGACGCCGGCCTGGACGATGATCTTCGCGTCCGAGCGGGCCGCCTCGCGGGCCAGGCCCAGGCTGTCGCCGACATAGTCGCCGACCCCGTGGAAGATCTCGGGCGTCATGTAGTTGTGGGCCAGGATGACCGCATTCTTCTCCCGCTTGAGGCGGTTGATCTGGGCGATCAGGGGCGCGTGAACGCGCCATTCCAGGGGGGTAACCTGGTCCTTGACCTTGTCCCACGCGGGGGCGGTCAGGGCTTCCACCTCGGGGGTGAACTCGACGTCATAGGCCATCCGCGCACTCCTTTTGCTCAACATGAGCATTACTGGCGCCTGTAAAAGGCCGGGCTGTAGGAGCGCCGGCCATTCCGTTCCGTCACCTTTTGCTGAAAGTGAGCATAAGTGACAGGACACATATAGGCCTGTGACAATCTGCGCACAAGGGGAATCGTCAGGGAACGGTGGGGGTGGGTCTTGCCGGGTTCCCCCACCGTCCGGCTAATCGCGCCGACGCTCTTCGCGCTCGCGGCGTTTCTCGGCCTCCCGGGCCTTCTTCTCGGCCTTCCTGCGGGCCTTGTCCTCGCGGTCGAGGCGGGCGAGGCGTTGTTTCTTGCTTTCGCCGGGGATGATGGCGCTGGCCACGGCGCCGGTGGTGTTGACCGCGGCCTTGGTGACGCCGCCGACGACCGAACCGACGATGCAGCCTGACAGCAGCAGGGCGCTGACGGCGAGGGCGAGGGGGACGAGCAGCGGGCGTTTGGTCATCGGGGGCTCCAGGACCCCGGACGGGGCGGCGGCTATCGAAGCGGGACCCCCATTATACCTACCGGAGGGGCAAACAGGCGCCGTCTTCGGGGCGCCCCGGAAAAATCCATGTCCGCTCAAGAGGTTGGAGGCGGGTTGGCGGGGGCTGACGGGAGGGGGATGAGGGGGCGGCCGGTGGGGGTGCGGTGGGGA
>JANPKF010000387.1:0-1878 GCA_031425895.1 Caulobacteraceae bacterium
ACCCTGCTGGCCGAGGCCCTCGACATCCTGCGCACCGCGGCGATCGCGCTCGGCCTGGCGATCATCTTCCGCATCGTCGCCTGGCAGCCCTTCACCATCCCGTCCTCGTCGATGGAGCCGGGCCTGGTGACCGGCGACTACATCGTGGTCTCCAAGTTCGCCTACGGCTGGAGCCGGGCGTCCCTGCCGTTCGCGCCGCCCTTTTTCGAAGGCCGGGTGCTGGGCGCGGGGCCGACACGGGGGGAGGTGGTGGTGTTTCTCAGCCGCGTCGATCCGGGCAAGACCCTGATCAAGCGGGTGATCGGCCTGCCCGGAGACCGGGTGCAGGTTCAGGGCGGCGTGGTGAGCGTCAACGGCGTGGCCATCCCGCGCACCGACCGGGGCGTCGCCCTCGACCGGGACGATCCGGACATCCACCCGAACCGCTTTGACGAGCGCCTGCCCGGCGGCCGGACCTACGCCACCTTCGACCGGGGAGAAGCGCCCGGCGACGACACGGGGGTCTATGTCGTGCCCGAGGGCCAGTACTTCATGATGGGCGACAACCGCGACAACTCGCTGGACAGTCGCTGGCCGACGGCGGCGGGCGGGGTCGGGTTCGTGGCGGCGCAGGACATCGTCGGCCGGGCCGACATGGTGCTGGCCTCCTGGCATCCGGGCGCGGGGCTGCTGAAGCCCTGGACCTGGCTCGACCTGCAGTGGGACCGGTTCTTCAGGCCGATCCGCTAGGCCTGCGCGCCCTTGTGAAACTCGGCCGGGCTGAGCAGGCCGTCGTGGTTGGCGTCGCAGGCGTCGAAGGCGCGACGTTGCAGCTGGCGGGTCAGAGCCGGGTCGGCGGCGAACGTCAGGCCGCCGGCCTCGATGCGCACCGGGGCGGCCGAGAACTCACGGAAGGCCAGGGCGCCGTCGCGGTCCTTGTCGAGGCTGGCGAAGCTGGGGCCGGATACCGCGGCGGCGAGCGACGGCAGGGCGGTGGCGCCGACGCCGAGGATGACGGCGGCCCCGGCCAGGGCGCGAACCTGTTTCCACGGGGCGGCTGACTTGCGGGCCAGCCGGGCGTCGATATCGGCGCGAAGGGCCTCGCTGGCCGTCAGCCCGTCCTGGCGACAGCGGGCCATGAAGGCGGTCTTGGTCTCGTAGGGGAGACGGATCTCGAGGCTTTCGCTCTTCTTGGGGGCGCGGGTCATGGGCTTTCCCATCAGTCGGGGATGAAACGTTTGCGGAGCTGTACGGCGAGTTTGCGGGCGGCGCTGCGGGTGGCGCCGCGCGGGCCGTTGGCGACACCGACGAAGGCCAGCTTGTGGGCCGGGGAAACGATGGCGACGGCGTGCCACATGGTGTTGCTGCCCTCATGCCCCAGCACCGGCCCCTTCGCCCAGGGCGGGCTCATGATCCCCCAGCCGAGCGCATAGGGCGTGTCCTCGCCGGGAAGGGGCGTGGTCAGGGCCTTCACCGTTGCGGGGGTCAGGACATCGCCGCCGCCGGTGAGGAAGAGCCGCAGGAACCTGGCGTAGTCGGTGAGATTGGCGTGCGCGCGGCCGGCCGGACCGAGCGCGACGGGATTGTCCGACGTGCCGGTCGGATCGACCCCCTTCAGCGGGCCGGCGAAGATCAGCGCGGGGCGATGACCCCAGGCGTTGGCGCCCAGAGGCGCTCCGAAGCCGGCGCTGGCCATGCCGAGCGGCGTGAACAGGTCGGCGGCTATGGCCTCTTCCCAGGACCGTCCGGTGATCCGTTCGATGGCCGAGCCCAGCACCACATAGCCCATGTTGCTGTAGGCGAAGGTTCCGACCTGACCCCCCGGCGGCTTGCCGAGGATCTGGGCGGTCAGATCGGCCCGCTGGACAGGCGCCGGTCGAACGTCGTCGTGCGCCTTGA
>JANPKF010000388.1:0-6772 GCA_031425895.1 Caulobacteraceae bacterium
GATCTTCCCCGGCGCCGACGGCTTCCCGCGCCATCCAAGCCAGCTTTATGAGGCGGCGCTGGAAGGCATCGTGCTGTTCCTGGTGCTGCGCTGGGCCACCCATTCGAAGCTGTGGCTGCAGCGGCGCGGCGTCATCGCCGGGCTGTTCCTGGCCGGTTATGGCCTGGTGCGGGTGTCGCTGGAGACGGTGCGCGAGCCCGACAGCTTCCTCAACGATCTGTTCGGGATGGGCGGCAGCGTGACCATGGGCATGCTCCTGTCGCTGCCGATGCTGATCGGCGGGGCGTGGCTGATCTGGCGGGGACTGAAAGAGCCGGTCGTGATCGTGAAGACCGACGCAGCCCCGGCCTCTGAAAAGGACAGTGCGTCCGCGCCATGAGCTTGAAAGAACGGCTGAAGGCCGAGATCGCGGCGAGCGGGCCGATCCCGGTCGCCGAATACATGGTGCGCTGCCTGCACGACGCGAAGGACGGGTACTATGCGACCCGGCCGGCGCTCGGCGGCGGCGGAGATTTCGTCACCGCCCCGATGGTCAGCCAGATGTTCGGCGAGCTTCTGGGCCTGTGGTGCGTCGAGAGCTGGACCCGGCTGGGGAAACCCGAACGGTTCCGGCTGGTCGAGATGGGTCCGGGCGACGGAACCCTGATGAGCGACCTGTTGCGAGCCGTGCGGCTGGCGCCGGAATTCGTGGCGGCGGCTGATCTGTGGATGGTCGAGACCTCCGGGCCGCTGAAGACGGCGCAGGCCGAGAAGCTGGCCGGGGCGAACGCCTCCTGGACCGACAGCCTGGACGGCGTGCCGGGCGGGGCGCCGCTGATCCTGATCGCTAACGAGCTGTTCGACTGCCTGCCGGCCCGCCAGTTCGTGCAGACGCCGGGCGGCTGGGTCGAGCGGCTGGTCGGCCTGACGCCCGATGGTGAGCTGACCTTCGGGCTGGCGCCGAGCGAGCACGGGGCAGTCCCCGAAGAGGGCGCGCTGATTCTGGAAGTCTCGCCGGCCCAGGACGCCCTGGCGGCGGGTATGGCCGCACGGGTGGCGGCCGACGGCGGGGCTGCGCTGGTCATCGACTACGGTCGCGACAAGGCCGAGTTCGGCGACACCCTGCAGGCGCTGAAAGGCCATGAGAAGGTCGAGTCGCTGGCGTTTCCGGGCGAGTCCGACCTGACGGTGCATGTCGATTTCCCAAGCCTGCTGGCTGCAGCGGTCGAGGCCGGCGCTGAGATCGCGGGCCCCATGCCGCAGGGTCTGTTCCTCGGCCGGCTGGGCATCCAGCAACGGGCCGAGGCGCTGATCGCGGCGAGGCCGGACCGGTCGATGGTCATCGGCCGCCAACTGGCGCGGCTGGTGGCGCCCGACCAGATGGGCGAGCTGTTCAAGGTGGCGTGCATTCACCAGCCGGGCTTTGAGCCGCCGGGGTTTGAGGCCTGACGGTCGCGCCCGTGGATCCAGGACGGCGAGTTGGCCGTGGCCGTGCTCTACACGCTGACGACGGGCTCAGGCCGGCCTGACAAACCTGGCCACCCAGGCGGCAAGCGCCTCCTGGCCGAGCGCGCCGCTCGCGAGCTCGAAGACCGTCCGGATCGCTTCAACCTGATCGACCACCAGGCGCTGGCCGTTCAACCGGAGAAACAGCACCAGGGCCAGAAAGGCCGCGCGCTTGTTGCCATCGACAAAGGGATGGTTGCCGCAGATCGCGACGGCGTAGGCAGCCGCCAGGTCCGCCAAGTCAGTGACCCCGTCATAGTGATGACGGTTACGCGGCCTCTGCAGGGCGGATTCCAGCAGGCCGAGGTCGCGATAGCCGTCCGCGCCGCCATGCAGGGCGATACTTCGGGAATGGAGGACAAGCAGCGCCTCGCCGTCCAGCCAGATCGGCTCAGGACCGCCAGTCATTTGGCCAGGGCGCGGAAGGTATCCCTGAACTCGTCCATGATCGCCTCACCGAGTTCGACCTGCCTGGCGACCTCCGGGTTGTAGGGACCGATCCGCTGACTGCCGTCAGCTGCGTCCGTGAGGTAGAGAACGTCTCCTTTTTCAACCCCGAGCTTGGCCAAGGCCTCCTTCGGCAGAAGAACGCCGACCGAGTTGCCGACCTGCGTAAGCTTGAGCGCGATCATGGGCGCCTCCTTCGCGACAGAATATAACATTCGTTATAACGGCTGTCATCGAAGCGTTTCGGTGCTTGACCCGGCCGCCGCCCTCCCCCATCCCCCGGTCATGGCGGTCTATACGGACATCACCGACGAGGAGCTGGCAGGCTTTCTCGCGAGGTACGATCTGGGCGAGCCGCTGGCGTTCAAGGGCATCGCCGAGGGTATCCAGAACTCCAACTTCCTGCTGGAGACAGCCGGGGGACGGTTCATCCTGACCGTCTACGAGCGCGGCGTGACGGCGGAGGAACTGCCCTATTTCCTCGACCTGATGGGCTATCTGGCCGAGGCCGGCTTTCCGTCGGCGCGGCCGATCCCGGATCGTGACGGGGTGGTGCTGCAGTCGGTGCGCGGCAAGCCGGTGGCGCTGGCCCAGTTCCTGCCGGGGCTGTCGGCGCGACGGCCGACGGTAGCGCAGTGTCGGCAGGCGGGCGAGGGCCTGGCGTGGCTGCACCAGGCCGGCGAGGGGTTCGCAGGGCGGCGGGTCAACGATCTGGGCCAAGCCGCCTGGGCGCCGTTGTTCAAGGGGCTGGAGGTCGCCGCTGAAGCGCTGAAGCCGGGGCTGTCGAAGACCGTCGCCGCCGATCTCGCCCATCTGGCGGCGCACTGGCCGACGGATCTCCCGGCCGGGGTGATCCACGCCGACTTCTTTCCTGACAACGTCTTCTTCCGCGAAGGGCGGTTCGCCGCTGCCATCGACTTCTATTTCGCCTGCGATGATGCCTACGCCTACGACCTGGCGGTGACCCTCAACGCCTGGTGTTTCGAGAGCAGCGGTGAGTTCAACATCACCGCCGGCAAGGCGCTGCTGGCCGGCTATGAGGCGCGGCGGCCACTGTCGGACGCCGAGCGGGCGGCCCTGCCGGTGCTGGCCCACGGCGCGGCGATGCGGTTCTTCCTGACCCGGCTGGCCGACTGGGGAGCGACGCCGGAGGGGGCGCTGGTCAAGCCGAAGGATCCCATGGAATACGAGCGCAAACTGGCCGTGCACCGGGCGGGCCTGTCGATCCTGACGGACGCCGTATGACCCCGAAGGTGGTGATCTATACCGACGGCGCCTGCCGGGGGAATCCCGGGCCGGGCGGCTGGGGCGCCGTTCTGATGAGCGGCGGCAAGACCAAGGAGATCAAGGGCGGCGAGCCGGCGACGACCAACAACCGCATGGAGCTGATGGCGGCCATCCGGGCGCTGGAGACGCTGACCAAGCCCTGCACCGTCGAGCTGCACACCGACTCGAAGTACGTCCAGCAGGGCATCAAGGAATGGCTGCACCTGTGGAAGGCGCGCGGCTGGAAGACCTATTCCAAGGGCGCGGTGAAGAACGAGGACCTGTGGAAGCGGCTTGATCAGGCGCGGCTGAAGCACGAGGTCGACTGGCGCTGGATCAAGGGCCACGCCGGGCATGAGTGGAATGAGCGGGCCGATGTGCTGGCTGGCGAGGGCCTGCGCGAGGCGCTCGGCGAGCGGTAGCGACCCAAGGGGTTGACAAGTTCAACGTTGAACGATGTTATTGGTTCAACGTTGAACGAAAGGCCCTGCGCCATGGATCGTCGGAACTTCATCTCTCTGGTCGGAGGCGGCGTGGTGATCGCCGCCGGGCTGTCGGGTTGTGAGAAGGCGCCGGACGCCACCACCGCCTGGGTCTCGCCGGGCTCGGCGGAGCGGGACGTGCGCCGTTACGCCCTGGCCCACGCCATCCTCGCGCCCAATCCGCACAATCGTCAGCCCTGGCTAGCGCGGCTGGACGGGACCGACACGGTGACCCTGTTCATCGACCGGACGCGCCTGCTGCCGGCCACCGACCCGTTCAGCCGCCAGATCGTCGTCGGCTGCGGGTCCTTCCTGGAACTGCTGGTCATCGCGGCCGGCGCCAAGGGCTACAGCGCGACGGTGACGCCCTTCCCCGATGGACAGCCGACTGACGCTCTCGACGAGCGGCCGTTCGCGAGGGTGGTGTTCACACAGGGCGGAAGCATCGATCCGCTGTTCCGGCACATACTCCGTAGACGGACGGTTCGTGTTCCCTACGACGTGAAGCGGGCGATTCCGGCCGCCGATCTGGCCGCCGTGCAGGCAGCGGCGGGGGCCGGAATGAGGACCGGAGCGGTGACCGGCGGCGAGGCGCTGAGCGGCCTCAAGACCCTGACCCGCGAGGCTTTCGAGCGGGAGGTCGACACCCCAGCCGCCAACCAGGAGACCATCGACCTCTTGCGGATCGGCGACAAGGCGATCGCCGAGCACCGGGACGGCCTGTTCCTGCGCGGCCCGGCCATGGAAGCGATGAAGGCGGTCGGCATCCTGACGCCCGAGAACCTGGCCAAGCCGGGGACCATCGCCTTCAAGCAGACGCGGGACTACGCCCGGCCGCTGTGCGAGGCGACGACAGCCTTCATCTGGCTGGTCAGTCCGGACAACAGCCGGGTGACGCAGATCGCAGCCGGCCGCGCCTATGCCCGCATGGCGCTGGAGGCCACGGCGCGGGGGATCGCCATCCAGCCGATGAGCCAGGCCCTGCAGGAGTATCGCGAGATGGCGCCCTTCTTCGCCCGGATGGACGCGGCGGTCGGGGTTCAGCCGGGCGAGCGGATGCAGATGCTGGTGCGGGCGGGGTTTGCCGGAGACCTGCCCCCGGCCCCGCGCAAGGGACTTGAAGACCTGTTCCGGCCAAACCCGGCCAGGACTGCCTGATGGCCCTTAAAGACCGGCCGGACGTCTCGGCGCTGACCGAGATCGGCATCATCGCGCAGCTATCCAACGCCGCACTGGAGCGCAGCCTGCCGGACGGCATGAGCGCGGCGCAGTTCGGGGTGCTGACGCACTTCATGCGGCGCGGCGGGGAGGAGAGCCCGGCCAAACTGGCGTCGGCCTTTCAGGTCACCAAGGGGGCGATGACCAACACCCTGCAACGGCTGCAGGCGCAGGGGTTCGTGGCGGTTGTCGCTGATGAGGCGGACGGACGAAAGAAGCGGGTGTCGCTGACCGCGGAGGGAGCGCGGGCCCATGAGGCCGGACTGATGGCTCTGCGGCCCAGGATGGAGGGGCTGAGGGAGGCATTCACGGACAGGGAATTCGAAGCGGCCCTGCCGTTCCTGAAGGCCCTGCGGATCTGGATGGACGAGAACCGGTAGGAGCGAAGCAACCCTTCTCCCGCTTGTCGGGAGAAGGTGGCGGCCGCAGGCCGACGGATCAGGGCGGCGCCGGCCTCTGACGATCATCCTGAAAGAAAAAAGGCAGGCCGGCCGAAGCTGGCGCTGCCCTCATCCGACCCGCTTCGCGGGCCACCTTCTCCCGATGAGCGGGAGAAGGATTTCTAGGCCGCTTTCACGCGCAGGCTCGCCGCCGAGATCACTTCCAGCACCTGGACCGACTTGCCGGGAATGAGGGCGTCGTCGCTGAGCGCGTCCCATTCCTTGCCTTCGACATGCACCCGGCCACGGCCATCGGCGAAGATGCTCGCCGCCTCGCCCCGGGCCCCGATCAGGCGGGTGATGTTGTCGTTGATGTCCAGTCCGTCGCCCGAGATGTTCTTCGGCAGGTAGCGGCGGGCCGTCACCGTCACCGCGATGGTCAGCACCGCGTAGATCAAGAGATGCACGGCGACATTGGGCGGCAGCACAAAGGTCAGCGCCGCCAGCACCGCCGCCGTCACCGCCGGCCAGAGCAGCCAGCCGGAACCGGTCAGCAGCTCGGCCCCGAGAATGACCGCGCCGAGCGCCAGCCAGAACCAGACCCCGTGCAGGGCATAGAGGGTGTCCATGGCCTAGCTCCTCGGCGTGCGGGGCGTCGCCGTCGGCGGCGGACCGACGACCCGCGCATCGCCGCCGCTCAGGGTCTTCACCAGTTCGCCGATGCCGGCGATCGAGCCGGTCAGGCCGGCGAAATCGGCCGGGACGATGACCGTCTTCTGTTGCGGGCTGGAGGCCAGCAGGGCGAAGGCTTCGACGTACTTCTGGGCGATGAAGTAGTTGATGGCGTTGACGTCGCCGCGGGCGATGGCTTCCGAGACGAAGGCGGTGGCCTTGGCTTCGGCCTCGGCTTCGCGTTCGCGGGCCTCGGCGTCGCGGAAGGCGGCTTCCTTGCGGCCCTCGGCCTGGAGGATGGCCGACTGCTTGGCGCCCTCGGCCCTGGCAATCTGGCTCTGCTTTTCGCCGTCCGCTTCGGTGATCACGGCGCGGCGTTCGCGTTCGGCCTTCATCTGGCGGGCCATGGCGTTGGTGATGTCCGGCGGCGGGGTCAGATCCTTGATCTCGATCCGCGTCGCCTTGACGCCCCAAGGGCTGGTGGCGCTGTCGATGGTCGACAGCAGGCGGCTGTTGATCTGGTCGCGCTGGCTGAGCACCTCATCCAGCTCCATCGAGCCGACCACGGTGCGCAGGTTGGTCATGCACAGCTGGCCGATGGCGTAGTTGAGGTTGTCGACCCGGTAGGCGGCGCTGGCGGCGTCCATCACCTGGATGAAGACGATTCCGTCGACCCGCACCACGGCGTTGTCCTTGGTGATGACTTCCTGCTGCGGCACGTCCAGCACCTGTTCCATCATGTTCACCCGCCGGCCGATGCGCTCGACAAAGGGGGTGAGGATGGAAATGCCCGGCTTCAGGGTGCGGGTGTAGCGGCCGAAG
>JANPKF010000389.1:0-1523 GCA_031425895.1 Caulobacteraceae bacterium
GGGTCGCGGGTATCGTTGCCGCCGCCGGACTCCAGGAATGACTTGAGGGCCCAGACGCCCACCAGGTGGGCGCCCGCCACCAGACCGGACTCCGTGATCCCGCCGGCGGCGCCGACCCATTGGCCGATGTAGGCCTTGAGGCCCAGGGCGTTCACATCGTCATTCACCTTGCCGACCCAGGCCGACATGGCCGCGTCCTGAGCCGCCGGGGAGTTCAGGAACCCCGCCTTGTCCGAGACTCCGAAGGTGTTGGCCGTGGACGTCCAGCTCCCGACGAAGTCGATCGCCCAGGTGTGGTCGCCCCGGTAGAAGCCCACCGCCTGGAGCGCTTCCTCCCCGAACTGGAAGCGGCCCAGGTAGCCCACGCTGCTCACGAATGAATAATTGTTGCCCGACTCGTTCTGGCCGAGTGCGCGCAAGAAATCGTCGTATGTCCCAATGGCCACGCTAGTTTATACCTTTACTGTGGACACTTAGTCGCATGCTGACGAAAGTCGTTCCGCACGGGAACGCCACGTAACACAGGTCTTCAGCGCCGCTTGTACTGTTGAGGGTCCCGCCCAGGAGTGCGTTAAACGCAAGGTGATTGATGACGGGGTCGCCAAGGCGAGATTGCGGCGACTTTCCGCCGAAGAGGTGACTATCGGTTCATGTTCGATTTGGCCGCAGCCCTGCGGCCGCCTCCCGTGCAGGGCTCCAGGGCTCTTAGGCCCGACCGAGGCCTTCGACAGAATGTCGGGATTCACCGACCGGCTGCGGGGGCGGCCCGCGCCCTGGAAGGTGAGATGGTCGGAGTGGCAGGATTTGAACCTGCGACCCCCGCGTCCCGAACGCGGTGCTCTACCAGACTGAGCCACACTCCGACTGAGCGCGGGCTTATAGAGGAGCCCCCAGAGGGCCGCAAGCGAGCGGCCGGCGTGGTGTCAGGCCGTTGCATCGGCCAGGGTCCTGCGCTATCCCCCGCGCTCGCCGCCGGGGCCCTTAGCGCTCCGTCCCTGCTGGGGAATGGTGTAATGGTAACACAGCGGTTTTTGGTACCGTCGTTCTAGGTTCGAGTCCTAGTTCCCCAGCCACTTCCTCTTCGTCTCTCAACCCTCCGGCGCCGTGGCTTCGCCGCCGTTGAGCGCCTTCTGCATCCAGACGATGTCGACCCAGCGGCCGAACTTGAAGCCCGCGGCGCGGACCACGCCGCGATGTACGAAGCCCAAGGCCCTTTGCAACGCCATCGAGGCGGCGTTGCCACTGTCGCCGAACACCGCTAACACCTGGCGCATGCCAAGCGACTCGCAGGCGTTCAGCAGCGTGATGAGCAGCGCGCGGCCGACGCCACGGCCGACGGCGTCCGGCGCCACATAGACGCTGTCCTCCACCGTGTAGCGATAAGCCGCCCGGGGGCGGAAGGGGCCTGCATAGGCGAAGCCCTGGATCGCGTCTTCCATCTCGGCCACCAGATACGGGAGGCCACGACCCACGATATCGGCCATCCGGCGCGCCATCTCGGTGACGTCGGGCGGGACCTCTTC
>JANPKF010000390.1:0-3755 GCA_031425895.1 Caulobacteraceae bacterium
TGATTTGAAGCAGGCGGATGACCCATCTTGAATCCTTCTCCCGCTTGTCGGGAGAAGACCATCCCCCGTAGGAGTCGGATGAGGGCAGAGCGGGCAGGAGGGATTGGCGGAATGGCCCGCGCCACAACGCGCCCGTTCTGACCGGCCGGCGCTGCCCTCACCCGTCAGCCCTGCGGGCTGCCACCCTCTCCCGACAAGCGGGAGAGGGGCGCTTGGCTACACTCTTACCGCCCCACGCTCGCCCGTGCCCGTTGCAGCCGGGGCTTGCCCTTGCCCGCCGCGCCGGTCTCCTCGGCGTCGAGGACGGCCATCAGGTCTTCCTTCAGCGACGCCTGCTTGCGGGGATCGATGACCTTATGGCCGGCGGCGGTCTGCACGTAGAAGGCGTCGACGGCGCGTTCGCCGTAGCTGTCGATGTGGGCCGAGATGATGCTCAGCCCCTGTTCGGAGATTGCCCGGGCCAGGGAATGCAGCAGGCCCGGCCGGTCACGGCCCGACGCCTCAACGACCGTGGCCTCGGTCGAAGCCTCGTTGTCGAGCATCACTGTTGGGATGATCGAGAAGGCCGCCGTCCGGCCCAGATCGTTGCGGCGGCTTTCCGGCGGCGAGCCCTCGCCGCGCCCGGCGGCTTCCAGCGCATCGGCCAGCCGCCGCAGGGCGCGGGGGTTGTCGGCGCCGTACGGGGCGCCTGACGCGTCCTGCACATGGAAGATATCGAGCGCCTGGCCGTCCTGCGAGGTGAAGACACGGGCCCCGAGCACGTTGCCCCCGAGCCCTGACAGGGCGGCGGCGAGGTCGGCGAACAGGCCCCGGCGGTCCTTGGCGGCGACGACCACTTCGGCGGTGTTGCGGTCGGTGCGGATGCGGCCGCCGGCGGCCGAGCCGCCCTGCTTCGCGGCCCGCTGGACCAGGGCGGCGTGCTCGCCGATTTCGGCGGTGGTGAAGGCGCTGAAGTAGGCGTCCTCCATGGTGGCCGCCCAGCTTTCCGTTTCCGGATGGGCGATCGCCAGGGCGGCGCGGGCCTCGCGGGCCGTGGCCTCCAGGTGGCGCTGGGCGGCGGCGGCCGGATCGCCCGAACGTCCGCCCCTGAAGATGGCCTCTGCCCCGGCGTAGAGTTCACGCAGCAGCTGGCCCTTCCAGCCGTTCCAGACTCCCGGGCCGACGGCGCGGATGTCGGCCACGGTCAGCACCAGCAACAGGCGCATGCGCTCGGGGTTTTCCACAATACGGGCGAAGGCGGCGATGGTCGCCGGATCAGCCACGTCCCGCTTCTGGGCGAAATCGCTCATCACCAGATGATGCTCGACCAGCCAGGCGACCAGCTCGATCTTGGCGCGCTCGACGCCCAGCCGCTCGCAGGCCTGGCGCGCCGAGCGGGCCCCGGCCTTCTCCTGACCGCCGACCCCGCCCTTGCCGGTGTCGTGCAGCAGCATGGCCAGGAACAGGCTCTCGCGATCGTCGATCAACGGCATGATCGAGGTGGCCAGAGGGTGGTCCTCCTCCAGCCGTCCATGCTCGATGTCGTTGATGATGCCAATGGCCCTCAGGGTGTGCTCATCCACCGTGTACGAGTGGTACATGTTGAACTGCATCTGGGCGACGATCCTGCCGAACTCCGGCAGGAAGCGGCCCAGGACCCCGGCTTCGTTCATCAGGGTCAGGGTGCGATAGGGCTTCTTGCCCTTGGCCAGGATACCCAGGAAGGCCTCGACCGCATCAGGATCGCGCCGCAGCTTTGAGCCGATCAGCGGCAGGCAGCGGGTGGCGGCGGTGAAGGCGTCCGGGTGCAGGTCGAGGTCCAGCACGTCGGCGATACGGAACATGCGGATGAGATCGACCGGGTCGCGCTCGAAGACCTGCGGACCCTCGATGTTGAGGCGACCGTTCTCCTCATGGAAGCCGGGATAGTCGAGGGCGCGGCGCTTGACCTTGGCCCGGCCGGGCAGAAAGCGCGACAGGCCCTTGGGCTCCTGCTTGAGGTGCTCGGCCTCCAGCTTGGCCGAGAAGGCGCGGGTCAGGGCCCCGACCTCGCGGGCGATCAGGAAGTAGTGGCGCATGAAGCGCTCGACGGCCGGGTTGTCGGCCCGGTCGCCATAACCCATGCGGCGGGCGATCTCCGGCTGCACGTCAAAGGTCAGCCGCTCCTCGGGTCGCCCCGTGGTGAAATGCAGATGGGCCCGCACCGCGTGCAGGAAGTCGAAGGCGCGAGTAAAGGCGCGCACCTCGCGCGGGCTGAAGTGGGGCAGGCGGAAGATGTCGGCGGGCCGCTCGACCGGATAGAGGTACTCGGCGATCCACATCAGGGTGTGCAGGTCGCGCAGGCCGCCTTTGCCTTCCTTGACGTTGGGCTCGACCATGTAGCGGCTGGCGCCGGCCCGGGCGTGGCGCTCATCGCGCTCCTTGAGCTTGGCGGTGACGAACTCGAGGCCGGTGCCCCGCATCACCTCGTTCAGGAACCGCCGGCGCAGGTCAGCGGCCAGGGCCTCGTCACCGCTCAGCTTGCGCGCCTCCAGCAGGGAGGTGCGGATGGTGAAGTCGTCCTTCGACAGCTTGATGCATTCGTCGATGGTGCGGCTGGAATGGCCGACCTTGAAGCCCAGATCCCACAGGGCATAGAGCATGTACTCGATGACGCTCTCGGCGTGGGCCGTCTGCTTCCAGGGCCGCAGGAACAGCAGGTCCAGATCGCTGAACGGGCTGAGCACGAACCGCCCGTAGCCGCCCACCGCCAGCAGGCAGAGGCGCTCACCCTCGGTCGGGTTGCGGGCCCGGAAGACGTGGACGGTGGTGAAATCATAGAGGGCCGTGACGACCTCGTCGGTCACCCCGCACAGCAGCCGGGCGGTCTCGATCCCGCCGGCCCCGTTCTCCAGCCGCTCCTTGGCGATCATCCGACCGCGAAACAGCGCCTGCTTGAGGATCTCGAGGGCCCGGCGGCGCTGTTCCGGCTCGTCGCCGACCGCATCGAGGGCGGCGGCGGAGAGCCGGGCCCGCAGGGCTTCGCCGTCGACGACGTGTTCGAGGCGGGTGGGTTTGAGGCGCGGCGGCATGGGAACCCTATGTGCGCTGTGGAACGCGGGTGTGCAATGATGCCGGGGCCTGAGTTGTCATCGGGCTGGCGATTGGAGGCGGCGATGCGTGGGTTGATCGTTCTGGCGGCAGTGGCCGCGCTGGGTCTGCCGGTTGTGGCGCAGGGCGCGGAGTCGATCAGCAAGTATGAAATGAGGCGCGCGCCCGCCGCCCGTGTCGAACGCGAGGTGCTGGGCCATCTGGCCGACATCATCAAGCCGACCGGCCCGGAGGTGCGGCCGTTGACTGACGAGCGGCCGGTCATGCCGCTAACCGACATGTGGTTCGAGACCGAGCCGCGGAACACCGAGGCGCCGGGGCTCTGCCGCTATGACCAGTTGATCATGGAATTTGAGCCGACCGGCGAGCCCGGCGTCGGGGCCGACACTCGGGTGCATGCCAGCGGCTTCACCGCCCGTAGCCAGTTCGCGGTCATCGCTCCGCCGAAGGGTGATTTTGACACCATCGTCTATGCCGAACAGCCGCCGCCGAAGGGGCCGAATTGCCGAGGGATTTCAAAGGAGGCTTTCTTTGCCGCGCCAGACGCCGAGACAGCCTTTGATGGCGTCTATTTCGCGGCCGAGGCTTTCAAGTCCCTGGACGACGAGGTCCTGCCCTACAGTCTCGACTGCTATTCCAGCGGCGGTGACAAATGCCTGGCTCAGCTGAAGAAGCTACGCGACCTG
>JANPKF010000391.1:0-2721 GCA_031425895.1 Caulobacteraceae bacterium
GACGAGCCGACCAACCACCTCGACATGGTCACCAAGGAGATGCTGGTCGCCGCCCAGGCCGACTTCGAGGGCACCATGCTGTTCGTCAGCCACGACCGCCGCTTCCTGGCCGGCCTGTCCAACCGGGTGCTGGAGCTGACCCCCGAAGGCATCCACCAGTACGGCGGCGGCTATACCGAATACGTCGCCCGCACCGGCCAGGAGGCGCCCGGTCTGCACCCCGGAGGATAGGTCCCTGCGCCCCGCCCTTTGCTCCGCACCGCGCCAGGCGCTATTGTCCGCCCCTCGAAACGGAAGAAACCCATGAGTGACGCCGTCGGCCGTGGCGATCTGGTTCTGTGCGTCAACGCATCGCCCAACCATGTGACCGGAGAGCCCGTGCCCCTGGTGGCCGGCGAAACCTACCGCGTGCACGAGGTGATGGACTTTGCCTGCCCCTGCGGCCGCTCCGACGCCCTGCTCGACGTCGGCGTCGACTTTGCCTGGTGCGAGACCCGCTTCCGCCTGCTGCCCAAGCCGAAGTTCCGCGCCCGCCCCAAGCACGTCACCGCGCCCCGGGACAAGGAAACGGTGCGGTAGGACCCATTTGCTCCGCTCATCCCGGCGAAACGAAGTTCGGCGCAAGCCAATGCCGGGATCCAGCCGCGTGATCTCAGCATGTCCGGGAGGGCGCGAATATCGGCTCAAAGGCGCCTGATCGGATAGGTCCGCACTCTGGCGGCTGGGTCCCGGCATTCGCCGGGATGAGCGGGTAAATTGCAGGAAAAGCCCCTGCGCCGGCTCCTGCACCTCGCGCCGACGATCACTCCGGAACCAGTTCCCCGAACGCTGCGACCTGATAAACGGGGCCATGGCCCAGACTGACAATACCTACGACCCGCTGATTCCCGTGCCGCCGGAGCGCCGCGTGTTCGGCGCCCTCGACGCCTTTTCCCTGTGGTTCAGCCTGGGGATCGGCCTGCTGGTCCTGCAGGCCGGCGCCTTCCTGGTGCCGGGGCTCAGCCTGCCGGCGGCCTTAAGCGCCATCGTCGTCGGCTCGCTGCTGGGCGTACTGCTGCTGGCGTCGGCGGGTTTTGTCGGCGCCCGGACCGGGCTGTCGGCCATGGGCACGCTGCGGCCGGCGCTGGGGGCCAGGGGCGCGATCGTCCCGACCGTGCTCAACGTCATCGGCCTGGTCGGCTGGGGCGCGTTCGAGATCGTCGCCATGCGCGACGCCGCCGACGCCCTGGCCCGCCAGACCTTCGGGGTCTCCAACGCTGTCGTCTGGACCCTGTTGTTCGGGGCCATGGCGACCGGGCTGGCGGTTCTGGGGCCGGTGTCCTTCGTGCGCCGCTTCCTGCGGGCCTGGGGCCTGTGGCTGCTGCTGGCCGGGGCTTGCTGGCTGACCTGGCGGCTGCTGGCCGACTACGACCTGGCCGAGTTGATGGCCCGGCCCGGCACCGGCGAGATGAGCTTCGCCTCCGGGGTCGACCTGGTGGTGGCCATGCCGCTCTCCTGGCTGCCGCTGATCGCCGACTACACCCGCTTCGGCCGCAGCCCGGGGGCCATGTTCCGGGGCAGCGGCCTGGGCTACCTCTTGGCCAACATCTGGTTCATGGGCCTGGGCGCCGCCTACGCCCTGGCCTCCGGCGGCGGCGAGGGCATGCTGCTGGCCGCCCTGGCAGCGACCGGCAGCGGGGTGGCCCTGTTGCTGATCATCATCGACGAGACCGACAACACCTTCGCCGACATCCACTCGGCCGCCGTCTCCACCGCCACGGTGGTCAAGGCCCGCCCCGCCCGGCTGGCCATCGGTTTTGGCCTGCTCTGCACCCTGATCGCCCTGTTCGCGCCGCTGGCCCGGTACGAGCACTTCCTTCTGCTGATCGGCTCGGTGTTCGCGCCGCTGTTCGGCGTCCTGCTGGCCGACCACTTCATCGTCCGCCCCCGCCGCGCGGCGACGGAGGCGAGCGCGCCCGGGCTCAACCTGGCGGGCCTCGCCGCCTGGGTCATCGGCATCGCCGCCTACCAGGCCTTCGGCCGCCTGCTTCCGGACGTCGGCGCCACCCTGCCGGCCTTCCTGATCGCCGCCCTGGCCTACATCCTCCTGCGGCTGCGCCGGACGGCTTAAGGCTTGCGGGTAAAGACGATCTCGGCCCCGTTCTGGCGCAGGGTGACCGTCGCCGGAGCCGGACCCGCCGGGAACTCCAGCGAGGCGGGGACCTCGACCACCTCGAACCGGTCGGCGGAAACCGGCCGCAGGTTGATCGCCGGCTGGCCAGTCAGCTGACCCGTCAGCCCCTCGCCGACCAGGACGATCTTCATCTCGACCGCGCCCAGCGCGTAGGTCCCCGTCACCCGCTCCAGCGCCGTCCTGGGCAGCACCACGGCGACCGGCGCCACGGGCAGCGGCTCGGCGGTGCGGGCCCCGACCACCCCCGGCTCCTCGCCGTTGGCGAAGAACCGCATGCCGCTGATCGCCCCCTTGGCGTCCCGCTCCAGCTTCAGCCGGTTGAAGCCGTCGGCGTAGAGGAAGTCGTCCTTGCCGATGGCGGTGAGGACGGAGGGCTGGCCGCCGGACCGCTGGGCGGTCAGCTTGCCATCGACCATCCGCAGGGTGCGGGTCGTGGTCCCGTCGAAGCGGTAGACGCCCTCGGCCGCCTTGAGGGTGGCGGCATCGACCGGCACGGCCTTGAGGTCGGGATAGGGATTGCCCAGCGCCGCCGCCGCCAGCCGCGATCC
>JANPKF010000392.1:0-6547 GCA_031425895.1 Caulobacteraceae bacterium
ATCGACACGGCATCGCCTTTGGCATCGACGATGACCTGGTGGGAGGTGCCGGTGGGCTCCTGGGTTTTGGCCGGCCCACGCCGGGCGGCGCCCGGCGGAACGCCCGCCTCGGGCGGCGGCCCGAAACGCCCGGCGATCAGCTTCGCGCGCGCGTCGACATACCCGCCATTCAAAAGGCCCTTGACCGGCACAGAGACGAAGTCCGGATCGCCAATATAGCGATCCCGGTCGGCGTACATCAGCCGCTCGGCCTGGGCGATCTGCAGCCAGGCGACCGGATCGGTCGGCCCCCGGCTGGCGATGTCGGTGCGCTCGAGAAGCTCCAGCGCCTGCAGCAGCACGACGCCGCTCGAGGCCGGCTGGGCGGTGCAGACCTGATAGCCCCGGTAGTCGGTGCAGACCGGCTTCTTCTTCGCAGGCCTGTAGCCGGCCAGATCAGCGGTGGTCAGGGCGCCGGGGATCGGCCCCTCGGCGACCTTGGCGGCGATGGCCTGCGCCAGCGGGCCCTTGAGCAGGCCGTCCGGCCCCTCGGCGGCGATGCGGCGGACCGTGTCGGCGTAGGCCGGGTTCTTCAGGGTGTCGCCGGCGACATAGCGCTTGCCGTCCGCCTTGGTGAAGTAGGCGGTGGCGTCCGGCGTCTTCGATTGCGGATAGACCGAGGTGATCATGCCGGCCAGGCGCGGGCTGACGGTGAAGCCATCCGTCGCCAGCCGTTCGGCGTCGCCGAACAGGCTGTTCCAGGGCAGGGCGCCGTGGTCCTTCTGGGCCTGATGCAGCATGGCGATGGCCCCCGGCGCGCCGGTGGACCGGCCGCTGAGCACCGCCTGGATAAAGCTTATCGGCTTGCCGTCAGGCCCCAGGAACATCTTCGGGTCGGCTCCGGCCGGCGCCGTCTCCCGACCGTCATAGGTGGTCACCGCCCTGGTCCCGGCGTCGTAGTGGACCAGGAAGGCGCCGCCCCCCAGGCCGCTCGACTGCGGCTCGACCAGGCCCAGCACCGCCTGAACGGCCACGGCCGCATCGACGGCGCTGCCGCCGCGCCGCAGCACATTCAGGCCCGCCTCGACCGCCAGCGGGTTGGCGGCGGCGACCATCACGGGCCCACCTCCAGCCTGGGGAGGAGGGATCAGGGGCGGCAGGTCCACCGCAAAGGTCGAACAGCCCGACAGCAGGAGGGAAAGGGCCGTGACGGCGGCGATCAGGGGACGCATGACTTCTCCAGCAGCGGGAGGCTCACCATAACGGCGCCGCCATGGACAACAACGGTCCGGCAGGCGATTAAACCGCTCCAGCCCCCGGAGTTCCGATGACCGCTCGCCCCGGACCGCGCAACAGCCTGACCGACGTGCCTGGCCTGAAAGTCGGACAGGCGCATGACGAACGGGTCCGCACCGGCGTCACCGTCATCCTGCCGGACGAGCGTGTCGTCTGCGCGGTCGATGTGCGCGGCGGCGGCCCCGGTACGCGGGAGACCGACGCCCTCGCCCCGGAGAACCTGATCGGGGCCATGGTCGACGCCGTGGTCCTCTCTGGCGGCTCGATGTACGGCCTGGGCGCCGCAGACGGCGTCGCCGCCTGGCTGGGCGCCAACGGCCGCGGCTATCCCGTCTCCCAGAACCCCGACGTGCCGCGCGCCCCCATCGTTCCGGCCGCCATCCTGTTCGACATGGCCAACGGTGGCGACAAGGCCTGGGGACTGGAGCCGCCCTACCGGCGCCTCGGTATCGAGGCCGCCCAGGCCGTCGGCCTCGACATCGCGCTCGGCACCGCCGGCTGCGCCTACGGCGCCAAGGCCGGCGGCTGGAAGGGCGGCACGGGAAGCGCCAGCATCGTCACCGACGATGGCCTGGTCGTCGCCGCCATCGCCGGGGTCAATTCCTATGGCTCCGTCACCGCCGGCGATGACCGCACCTTCTGGGCGACGCCCTTCGAGCTGGATGGCGAATTCGGGGGCCTGGGTTCCGCCGGCCTGAACTCAGAGCCCGATCACTGGAACATGGCCAAGGCCAATCCGGGACTACGCCAGAACACGACCATTGCCGTTGTCGCCACGAACGCGAACCTGACCCCGGGCGAGGCCAGGCGCGTCGCCATCATGGCCCAGGACGGCCTGGCCCGCGCCGTCCGCCCGGCCCACGCCCCCTTCGACGGGGACATCGTCTTCGCCCTGTCGACCGCCCGTCGCCCGCTGGACGAACCCGCCCCCATGGCCGTCGCCCGCATCGGCGCCCTGGCCGCCGACGTCCTGGCGCGGGCCATCGCCCGGGGCGTCTATGAGGCGAGCAGTTGGCCCGGCAGCGACATTCCGGCCTGGAAAAACGGCCGGTAAAAAAACCGCTTCGACCCGCTTGCCTTTCCAATCCCCCGCGACTAGGTTCCGCGCCCTCGCCGGACCCCTAGACGGGCCCAGCGAAGTGCGCGCCCGTAGCTCAGCTGGATAGAGCATCAGACTACGAATCTGAGGGTCGGACGTTCGAATCGTTCCGGGCGCGCCATTTTTTCAAGGACTTGGCAGGATGCGGGGCTGAGCCCTGCAGGGCTCGTTAGAGCCGGCTGTTCGAGCAATGCTCGTCCGTTCGCTGTGGCTGCTTGGGCCAAGGCCTACATCGGCGGCATGATAACCATCCTCGCCGGCGATCTTGCGAAGACCTTCCTGAACGACGGACTTGGCCTGCTGAGGGCGGTTCGGTCCTGCCAGCCGCTGAAGAACCTGGCGTTCATCATCCTGACCGGCCGGGCCGATATCGACCTGGTCGCCCAAGTTCGGCAACTCGGCGTCAATAACTATCGGGTAAAGCCGTTCAAGGCCCTGACCCTCAAGACCAAGGTCGAGGGAGTGTTCGGGGTGATCGAGTGAGCGAGGCGGAGGTCCGGAAGAGCATCGTGCAGGGTGAGCCGTTGGTCATGGAAGATGCGCGGGTGGTGGAATCGACCATCCTCGGCTCCAGTCTCGCCGGCTGCCTGCGTGACCCGGTTGCCGGTGCTGGCGGCATGAACCACGTCCTGTTTCCCGGCTCACAGCCGAGGCAGCATGGCGTCCACGGCATGGCGCTGTTGATCAACGACCTGCTGGCCAGGGGGGGGCGGCGCGAACGCATGCCGAAGGGCATGACCGACATCGGCGTGCAGAACAGCGCCTTCGCCCTCCGGTTCCTGAGCGACGTGGCCTCCTGATCGCAATGGCCACCAGTTCTTCCTCACGCGGCAACGTCAACCTCAAGAACACCGTGGTGCTGCTGGTCGACAGCAACAACATGGGCATGGATATCCTTGTCCAGATTCTGGTGGGGTTCGGCGTCAAGACGTTCCATCGGGCCGACAGCATCGAAGCGGCGCAGTCGTTGATCGGCGCCACGGAAATGGATCTGGTGATCGTGTCCGGCGTGCTGGGTGAAGCAGACGGCTGCGAGCTGGTCGAGTGGCTCCGCCGCGAGGCCCCCGCGCCGAACCGCTATGCGCCGGTACTGCTGGTGACGCCGCACACCCAGATGTCCCGGGTGGCGCGGGCGCGCGATTGCGGCGCCCATATTGTCGTCGCCAAGCCGCTGACGCCGATGGTTGTGCTCGAGCGCATCCTCTGGACGGCCCGCGTCAAGCGACCGTTTGTTTCGTCCACCGGCTATTGCGGTCCGGATCGTCGCTTCAAGTTCACCGGACCGCCCAAGGGCATGAGCGGTCGCCGGTCCGATGATCTGGACGAGAAGATCGGCGACGCCGTCGCCCCCAACATGTCTCAGGATCAGATTGACGCCCTCATGCAGCCGCAGAAAATTTCGCTATGAGCGCCGTTGAATTCCACTTCCCGCCAAACAAACTGGCCGCGAAGCTTCGCGCCGCTGGCGGCAAGCCGATCGCTGAAGCGCTCAAGGAAGCACAGGCCGGTCTGGACGCCATCGCGCCGGCCTGCCTGATCGCCATCGACGAGGTGATGATCGAGATCGCGTCGGCGCATTCAGCGCTCCCGGAGGTGTTCAACGCCGACGCCCTGAGGCGGCTGTATGCCGCCGCCAACCGGCTTATCGGACTGGGCAGTGTCGCCGCCCTGCCGGATATCGATCGGGCCGCCTACAGCCTGTGTGATCTGCTTGATCGGATGATCGAGGCCGGGCGGCAGGAGCAGGCGTCCATCCTTGTCCACATCCAGGCCCTCACCCTGTTGCGGCGACCCGAGCTTCTGGGCGGCAGCGCCGGCGTCAACGCCATCCTGAAGGGGCTCAAGCAGGTCTGCGATCGCTTCGGCGGCGAGCCAGAAGCCGCCAACTGACGACGGGTTCCGCCGCTAGCCGAGGAACGGAAACGACGAGACGCTCTTCACCGATTCCTCGACCAGCGGGGTGCGGTTGATCGGCGCCGCCGCCCGCTGCGGGCACTGGCGGCGTTCGCAGATCCGGCAGGCGGGGCCGACCTCCACCACCGCCGGGGCGACCATGTCGAGGCCCTTGGCATAGGTCAGTTTGACGGCATGCTTGAGCTCGCAACCCAGCCCGATGGCGAGGTCGTCCTCCAGTCCCCCGAGCAGGCCGGCGACGCGCCGCACGGTTCGTGACAGGGTGAAGTATCGTCCGCCGTCCGGGGTCTCGATGACCTGGGTGACGATACGGCCCGGGGTCTTGAAGCTGTCGTGGACGTTCCAGCGTGGGCAGGTGCCGCCGAACCGCGAGAACGGGAACGGGCCGCTGGCGTAGCGTTTGGAGATGTTGCCCGCCGCGTCGACCCTGAGCATGAAGAAGGGGATGCCGCGGGCGCCGCTGCGGGCCAGGGTGGTCATCCGTTGGGCCGCCTGCTCGAACGAGACGCCAAAGCCGGCGCGGACCCGTTCGATGTCGTAGCCGGTCTCTTCCAGGGCGGCGAGGAACTTGCCGTAGGGCATCATCATCGCCCCGGCGACGTAGTTGCCAAGAAAGACCTTAAGCTGCTGGCCCGTGGCGCGGTCGGGCGGGCTGAAGCGGTCGGCGATCTGGCTGATGGCCTCGCCGTGGATCAGCAGACCGAGCTGATAGGCCATGGCGAAGGTGCGGCTGGCCGGGGCGAGAGTCTCGGCGATCAGCAGCTGCTTGCGGTGCTGGTCGTAGCGGCGCAGCGTCCCGCTCATCACCTCCGCCGGCATGACCCGCACCTTGACGCCGCACTGGTGCAGCAGCCCTTCGCGCAGCGAGGGGGCAAGGTCACGCTGGTCGGCCTTGATCTCGGCCAGCAGGCCCTCGGCCAGGGTTTCGAGGTCGGGGAAATGGTTGCGCTGGGCGCTGACCAGATCGCGCACCCAGTCGGTCGGGGTCGTGTGACTGGCCGGCGACAGGTCGTCGCGTCCTTCGAAGGCGGCCAGGTCGATGAGGTTCCCGCGGTCGAGATAGGCGCGGTAGAGCCGGACGAAGGCCTCGGCCAGGCTCGGCGAAAGCTCCGCCACTTCCGCGGTTTCGTGCCGGTTGATGGCGAGGTCGGCGAACAATCGGTCGGTCAGCACCTCGTCGAGGCCCGCACCGCCGCCGTCCTCGTCGGCCGACAGGCTGCGCAGGTCGAGGTCATAGGCGTCGGCCAGCCGCAGCAGCACCTGGGCCGTCACCGGCCGCTGGTTGCGCTCCAGCAGGTTCAGATAGCTGGGCGAGACCTTCAGCTGCTCGGCCATGGCCGCCTGGGTGGCGCCGAGATCGCGCCTGAGCCGCTTGAGGCGGCCGCCGAGGAAGAGTTTCTTGTCCGACATGGCTGGTCACGTTGTCACAAATTTACAGACACGACAATGTCAATTTACGACAAATCGTCTTCAATAGGTTCGCCTCTTCGCCGGGGCTGTCGTTAGGTCGCTCCCAACGAGCCACCTTCCAGTTCCGGACGAGACCATGACCCGCAAGACCTACGCCGAGCACCGCGACATCCTCCTCCGCCGTTACCCGAGCGGACAGACCTCGGGCGGCGTGGCCATCGACGACATCATCCAGCTGAAGATGCAGAACACCTTCAACACCCACCTGGACATCGCCCGTGACATGGCCGGGGTGATGCGGGCCGACATGGCCGCCTACGACCTCGACAGCTCGAAGTTCACCCAGTCGCTGGGCTGCTGGTCGGGCTTCCACGCCCAGCAGATGATCAAGTCGGTCAAGCGCCTGCGCGGCACCACCAAGGGCGCCTACGTCTATCTGTCGGGCTGGATGGTCGCCGGCCTGCGCAACCGCTGGGGCCACCTGCCGGACCAGTCGATGCATGAGAAGACCGCCGTCGTCGAACTGATCGAGGAGATCTACGTCTCCCTGCGCCAGGCCGACGAAGTGGCCATCAACGACCTGTTCAAGATCCTCCGCGACGCCCGCAAGGCCGGCGACGCCGCCGCCGAGAAGGCCGCCATCAGCGCCATCGACGGCTTCGAGACCCACGTCGTGCCGATCATCGCCGATATCGACGCCGGCTTCGGCAACGAGAACGCCACCTACCTGCTGGCCAAGGAAATGATCAAGGCCGGCGCCTGCTGCCTGCAGATCGAGAACCAGGTCTCCGACGCCAAGCAGTGCGGCCACCAGGACGGCAAGGTCACCGTGCCGCGCGAGGACTTCAT
>JANPKF010000393.1:0-4781 GCA_031425895.1 Caulobacteraceae bacterium
GACGCTGCCGGAGAAGTCGTCGCGGAACAGCTTGCGGCCTTCCTCCAGGGTGTCGATGTAGCCGGCGGTCCCGTTACCGTTCTGGGCCAGGGTCTGCATCATGGTGTCGTTGTAGTTGCCGCGCCCGAAGCCGTAGACCGAGAGGTAGATGCCGGTCTTGCGCTTGTCGGCGACGAAGTCCTTGAGCTTGGACGGATCGGCGACGCCGACGTTGAAGTCGCCGTCGGTCAGCAGGATGACCCGGTTGACCGCCTCCTTGCGGAAGTTCTGCTGGGCGAGCGCATAGGCCAGGGCCAGGCCCTCGCCGCCGGCGGTCGAGCCCCCGGCCTGCAGCGCGCCGAGGGCACAGCGCATCTTCAGCTTTTCGGCCCCGCTGGTGGGGCTGAGCACCGCGCCGGCTGAGCCGGCGTAGGCGACCATGGAGACGCGGTCCTGTGGCGACAGCTGGTCGATGAGGATGTTCATCGCCTTGGCGGCCAGGGGCAGCTTGTCCTCGGCCGTCATCGAGCCGGAGGTGTCGACAAGGAAGACCAGGTTCAGCGGCGGCTGACTGGCGCGGGGAATGTCGTAGCCCTGCAGGCCGATGTGGACGATCTGCTTACCGGCCGCCCAGGGGGACGGCGCGACGGCGGTGTAGGCGCGGAACGGTTCAGAGGCGGTGGCCGGGGCGGCGTAGCCGTAGTCGAAATAGTTGACCAGCTCCTCGACCCGCACGGCGTCCCTCGGCGGCAGGCGGCCATCGGTCAGGAAGCGGCGGACGTTGGCGTAGGAGGCGGTGTCGACGTCGATGGAAAAGGTCGAGACCGGGTCGGCGGCGACCTGGCGAATCGGGTTGGACGCGCCGCCGGGGTACTTCTCGGTCTCGGCGGAGCCGGCGATGCGGCCGCGCGTGTCGTAAGGGCTGGAGGAGCCGATCACGCCCTGGGCCGGGGCCGGCAGCGACACGGTCGGCGGCGCGACCTTCATCTCGACGCGCGGCGGCGGAGGGGGCGGCGGCGGGGCAGAAGCGGACGGCGGAGGCGGCGGGGCGAGCGCGTAGACGTTCAGGGCGCGCTTGCCGCCCCCGGGCGAGCGCCGGGCGCCGCCCCGGTCCTCAAGATCGGCGGTATTGAAGCCCAGCCTGGCGCAGGCGTCCGGCGTCGGCTGGCCGTCGCGGGCCGGCGGCCTGGCGAGCGCCGGCAGGGCCGGCGTGCTGGCGGCCACAAGGACGCAGAGGGCGCCGGCGGTCAGGCCCCGGTAGCGGTTGAAGACGGCCATGGTGATTCCCCGTTGCTGGTGTTCCCGAAAACCACCTCGCGCCGCAATCAAGGCAATTGATAGACGTAATATGAGCGCTTCGAAGGCGTACCCCTGTTACGTGACCCGCGAATTCCCCTGCCGCGAGAAAGCTGTTCATGCCCGCTTCAGGAACGGGGCAGGAGAGTTCCATACCTTCGTTGGGCAAACTTGACAGAGCGTGATCCGGGACCAATGGTGGCCCGTTAAATATGGTTAACGGCGGGATTGAGGGGGCTTGCGATGTACGAAGCCGAGAACGCCGTGACCGGGGTGGGCAATGTGAGTGAATCCGTTACACCGTCACGGGTTGCCGTGGTCGGAAATCGCGTACGCAAGGTGGCGATCGGGGTCCTGGTGGCCGCTGTCGTGGGGCCGTTGCTGGGCTGTGACACCGCGCCGGGCGGCCTGTGGGGCAAGAAGGGCGGCGACGCCTGTCCCCGGCCCCAGTTGGCCACCGTCGCCTCGCCGCAGTTCAACGCCCAGCAGCAGGAGATTCGCATCCTGCGCCGCGGCGCCTTCCGGGGTGACTTCTTCGCCCAGCTGGAGCTTGGCCGCCGCTACGAGGGCCAGCGGGCCATTGACCGCAATCTCGATGATCCGGTCGAGTCGGCCGTCTGGTACGCCACGGCCCTGACCAACCCCGACGGTTACGCCCAGGTGGCGTCCTCGGGTCGGCGCGGCGGCAACGGCGATCCGACCGCCACCTCGCGGTTCGACCATTGCCGGGGTGTCGAGCGGTCGAACGCCTACAAGACCCTGGACCGGCTTCTCTCGCGGATGGACTCCACCGAGCAGGACGCCGTGCGCAGCCGGGTGGTCTATGTGCTGTCCAGCCAGGGGGCCGAGGGTTTCCGCACCCTGGCCCGTATCCATGACGACGGCTTCGGCATCTTCGGCGAGCCGGGCGACAACCGCCAGGCGATGGACGCCAAGGGCCGCCCCTACAAGCCGGGCGCGCCTTCGGCCATCGCCCTGTTCCCGCGCAACGACGTCGACGCCTATCTCTACAACTACCTCGCCGTTCAGACCGGCGACGTGGGCGCCTATGTGATGCTCAAGGACTTCGAGCGCTCGACCCCGCAGCGCGGTGGTTTCGGCAGCTTCGTCGAGGCCAAGGCCAAGCGCTGGGTGCCGCCTTTCGAGTTCTATCCGCCGGGTTCGCCGTCGTCTGGCGTGCCGCACGTCGATGAGAGCAACTGGCGCGACGAGGCCACCGACGTGGCGCTCGACCGGCTGCGCGAGCTGCCCTTCGTGCATATCGCCGAGGCGCTGAACTATCTGAACGTCATCCAGGGCAAGCCCACCAAGGAAGACGAGGTCTATCCGGGCGACATCCAGACCCTGCAGGCCATGCTGGGGCGCGAGCCGACCGGCCGGCTGAGCAGCATCGAGAAGGTGCGCGCCATCCAGTACGCGGCCGTCAACGGCTCGCCCAAGGCGCAGCTGGTGCTGGCGGTGATGTATTCCGAAGGGGTGGGGGTGCGCCGCGACTATGCCCGCGCTTTCCACTGGTATTCCGAGGCTGAAAAGCAGGGATCGGCAGAGGCCAAGTACGCCATGTCGACCTTCTTCTCGCTCGGCATGGACGGGGTGGCCGATCAGGACAAGGCGCAGGCCGTTGTCTACCAGATCGACGGCGCCCTGGCCGGGTTCAAGCCGTCCGTCGGACGGCTGCAGCAGGTGCTGGCCCAGGTTTCGCGTGAAAACCGGCAACAGAACCGCCGGGGGGATTACCGCTGATGGACAAGACGCCTTCCTTCCGCCGGCTGTTGCTGGCTGTCGCCACCGCCATGGGTCTGGGCATGACCGCCGCCCCGGCGCCGGCCCTGGCCCTGCCCGACGCCCAGATCGATCAGCAGATCCGCCCCAACTTCGGCGGCCTGATCACCCCGCCGCTCAAGCCGCGCTACCGGCCCGACAAGTGGAAGCCCAGCCGCTACAAATGGGGCCGCAAGCCGACCCGCCCGGGTTGGCGCTCGCGCTATGATGACGGATATTACGACGACTATCCGCGCGACCAGATGGTTGCCGTCGTCGATTGCGGCACCGGCGTCTACATCGCCGGCGCGAGCAGCGGCGACACCAGCGGCGGCTATGGCGGCGCGGCGCCGCCGCCGGCCGCCAAAGGCGGTTACGGCAACGGCGCCGCACCGCCGCAAGCGGCAGGCTACGGCAAATCTGGCGGGTCCTCGTCCCAGGGCGGCTATGGGCCGGACAGCTACAACGGCACGCCCGGCTATTCCTCGCCGACGCCGGTGTCAGACGCCCTGCGCACCCTGGCCGACAACGGGGTGCTCTACATTCGCGGCGCCGCCGCCTGCACCGAGACCATTGTCGTCGAGCATCCGGTGATCATCGCCGGCGAGGGTCCGTCGATCTTCGCGACCGGGGCCGAGACCTCGAGCGCGACCATCACCCCCTCGTCGGGTAACGCCTGCATCCGCATCGCCTCGGGCGTGAAGGGTGTCGAGCTGCGCGACCTGACGCTGAAGACGCAGCAGGGCGGTCGCATGCCCTGTATCGAAGCCTGGGACGCGGAAGTGGCCCTGGTGCGGGTCAACGTCGAATACTGGGGCGACGCCTCGGCGGTCTACGCCTCGGGCGGCCGGGTGATCATGCGCGACAGCGTCATCGATGCGAAGAGCTGGGATCCGGCCGTGCTGATCGAGGGCGGGGTCATCGACATCGCCCGCACCAAGATCAGCGGCGAGGCCGGCGGCGTCGACCTGACCCCCGGCAATGGCGACAGCCGCCTCGACCAGGTTGGTATCGTCGCCCGTGGCGGCGAGACGCCCGGGGACGTCGGCCTGCTGGTCCGCGGCCTTCGGTCAGGCACCGGAACAATGACCATCCGCAACGTCGTGGTCTGTGGCTGGAACACCGGCCTGCACCTCGAGCGCGGCGCCAACGTCAACATCGCCCGCAGCCGGCTGTGCGACGCCCAGCGCGGCATCATCTCGGCCGGGGCCAGCCTGACGGTCACCGAGAGCGCCATCGGGGCGCGCGAGATCGGCGTCTACGCCGGCTCGGGCCGCACCAAGGTCTCGCGCAGCCGCTTCTATGGCGGGGCGCGGCCGGGTTACGCCGAGCCGGGCGCCGTGCTCGAGCTGGAAGACAACTGGGTCTATTCGGACAGCGACTGCTGGCGGGCGCGGTATGACCCTGGCCTGTACTGCATCACCTCGCGGGCCCTGCCGGGATCCCTGCGTGAGCGGGGCTGGTCGGGCGGCGGATACCGCCGTGGCTGGGAAAGCGACGGCTACGACTACGGCTTCCAGCGCGACGGCATACCGATGCCGCTGCCGCCGGAACAGCCGCCGCGCGTGAAGAAGGGCTGGGGCAAGCCGAAGGCTTCGCCGGCTTATTAGGGATTACCCGCGTGCTCTCCCTCCCCTTTATGGGGCTACGGCATTCACACATCTCGGTTTGCGCTGAGGTTTGAGGTCTGATTCCATCTGCTGAGGATGGAGACCTTTGAGATGCTGGAGACGACGCTGGGGCGG
>JANPKF010000394.1:0-3246 GCA_031425895.1 Caulobacteraceae bacterium
GGGGCTGGCGGCGTCGTGCTCATGGAAGCGATCGCGCGGCACGCCGCCGACCTCCAGGCTGGCCGACAGGGCTTTGAGGATCGGCTCGCACCGCTCCCAGTCATCCAACGCTGCCTGCAGCGTCGGGGCGGCGGCGGAGGCGTCGAAGCACCAGGCCAGGTCGTTGGACACCACGACCAGCTTGCCGTCACGGCCGGACTTGAGGGAGGCGAGCTTCACGGGCGTTTCCTTCTTATGGTTTCTTGATGAGGCGACTGACCCGCGCCCCCTGGTCGTAACGCGACGGACCGCCGAAGACGGCCACCTCGCAGAGAATGTCACCGCCTTCTTCAGCGGCCCAGATGTAGTTTCGCTCCACCTCGACCTCGCGCCCGCCCGGTGACAGGCCGTCGAAGGTGTCGCCCCAGGGGGTGATCTTCGACAGATCGCGCCAGCTGAGGGTCAGGGCCCGGGTCAGCTCGTCCTCGGCGAAAGCCAGGAGATCGGGGTCGGTTACGGTCATGGCTGTCTTGCGGCCGACATCGCCTGGGCTCGAAACGCGTTGGGAGTCTGGCCGGTTTCGATCCTGAATGCCTTGTAGAATGACGATCGGGCATTGAATCCGACGGCCAGAGCCGTGGTGAGAATGGTCTCATCGCCGGCCGCGATCAGCGGTTTCGCGGCCTGGATTCGCCAGCGGTTTACGTAGTCGAAGAAGCTCATTCCCAAGGTCTCGTTCAAGGTCTGCGAGATGTGGTTCGGCGAAATCGCCAGGCGCCTGGCGAGCCCGTGCAGAGACAGCGCGGGATCGAGATATAGCTGATCCTTGGTCATGACAGCGTCGATTTTTGAGGCGATACGCCGCGCCTGCTCCGGCCCCAGCGCCGACCGCTGGTACTTCCGGGCGGGCGCGACTTCCAACGGTGTGTCTAGAGCCGCCTCCAGATAGCGGCCCTCGAACCCCGGCTTCTGGCGCAGGCCCCAAAGCGCCAGGGACCAGACGAGTATCATGGCCATCGTCGCCCCGGCCTGGCGGCTGAGGAGGACTCTGCCGAGGAAATTTTCGACAACAAGGGTGGCGAAGGCGCCCAGCCAAACGCCGCCGACAACGATCAACAGCCAGCCGATCCAGCGGAGTTCCCGGTTCTCATTGCTGGCGAACAGGTCCTTCAGGCGCCGGCGATACCGGCCGAGCCGGAGAAACACCACCACCCCATAGGCGGCAGACTGGGCGATCCAACAGAGGATCAGAACGAAGACAAGGAGCGCCACCATCGCCGGGTACGGCCGATCGACAAGCACCCCTTCAAGCAGCATTCGATCCCGGACGTTGGCCGGCAGGCCAAGCATAAGGCCGGTCGCCAGAAGTCCCAGCCCGGCAGGCGCAAGATGCCATCCATGATCGGGCGTCGGTCGCCATTCGGTCTCCGAGGTCAGGCCCTGTACGTAGAGCCACAGCGCCGGCCCGAGCAGCAGGTAGGCCGGCAGGCTGGCAGCCAGGAAGACGGCCTCCAGCCCCGGTGCGAACGCCACGACCGCCGGGCCCGCCGCCATAAGCCCGCTGGCCGCGAAGAACACCGCCAGCGGCAGGTAGGCGCGTGTGCGGACCGAGCGCGCCAACAGCAGCGGCATGCACAGCCCCACCTGGCCGAGGGTAATCATGGTCAGGGCGAGAACGGCCTTGTCATTCATCGATGAGCGCCCCGGCGCTGGCCGTCGCCCGTCAATCGGCCGGCGCTGATGCCTGGATACGGCATCGGGCGATGTCCTGTCCTGCAGGCGCGCACCAGATCATGTCCGCGCCGACAGTCGCGGACGACGGAGCGGCCGATCCAGAGCATTCCGCTCGCCGAGCCAGCCCACCTTCCGGGAACAGGCCAGGCCGGAACCGCACCCCTATGACTGCCTCTCCCCTGCTGATCATCCACATCGTCGCCGGGACGCTCGCCGTCGCCTCGGGCGGGGTCGCCCTGTTCGCGCCCAAGGGCGGCCGGACCCACCGGGCGGCGGGGACGATCTTCTTCGCCTCGATGCTCATCGCCTCGGCGGTCGGCGCCTGTGTGGCCTTCACTATACCCGCGCAGTTCATCGCCTTCCTGGGCGGCGTTCTGGCCTTCTACCTCGTCCTGACCGGATGGCTGACGGTCCGGCGCCCCGAGGCCAGGATCGGTGTCGTCGAGCTTGCCGCTGGGCTGCTCATCACGACGGCGGGGGTGTTCCTCGTCCTGTTCGGCCTCGAGGCGCTGAACAGCGCCACCGGCCTGAAGAACGGCTACGCGGCCGATGCCTACTTCTTCCTGGCGGGGGTGGCGCTGCTGGCCGCCGCCCTGGATGCGAGTGTCCTGGTTCGACGCTCCCTTGCAGGCCGCCAGCGTATCGCCCGTCACCTGTGGCGCGTGTGCTTCGGCTTCTTCATCGCCGCCGGCTCCCTGTTCACGGGGCCAGGGTCGACGGTCTTTCCAGACGCGATCCGCAAATCCGGCATCCTGTCGGGGCCGGAACTGATCATCCTTCTGCTGATGGTCTTCTGGCTGGCGCGCGCGCTGTTCACCAGGCGGTTTGGCCCCCGGGCCAAGGTCGCTTGAGGACCGGTTCAGACTTGCACCCCATGCGGCGCGGTGAAGGCGGAAACTTCGGCGTCGCCAGTGTTGATCACCTCGGAGGGTTCGAAGATCAGCACTTCTGCCTCCTCGTCGGCGGCGGTGCGATGCTCGACGCCGCGTGGCACCACGACGATCTGGCCCGGCCCCATCTCGACGACGTGGTCGCGAAACTCGACCCGGAAAATCCCCTTCCAGACGAGGAAGACCTCCTCCGCGTCCGGATGCCGATGCCAGGGAAACACGCCCTGCACCTTTACCAGCCGCAGGTCCTGGCCGTTGGCCTGGGCGGCCACCTTCGGCCGCCAGTGCTCATCGATGGCGGCGAACTTCTCGGCGAGGTCGATGCGGTCACTCACCCCGGCGTCTTCCAGCTGTCGACATAGGCCGGGTTCTCAACCGACGCGGCGCCGTCGCCGACCTCGAGCGGATCGCGGGTGTCGATCATCACCGCGTATTCGTCGGTCGCCGGCTTGGGCTGGACCAGCATGTTCTTCAGGGCCTTCGGATGCGGTCCGTGGGTGAAGCCGCTCGGGTGGAAGGTCATCATGCCGCTCTCGTTGTGGTCGCGGCTGAAGAAGTCGCCGGCGTGGTAGAACAGGACCTCGTCGAAATCGTCGTTGTTGTGGAAGAAGGGGATCTTGATCGCCCCCGGATCGGTCTCGAA
>JANPKF010000395.1:0-3598 GCA_031425895.1 Caulobacteraceae bacterium
CCGGATCGAACGGCAGGTCCCAGGCGCCTGTAGAGGTGTCGGCCGGCACGTCGTCCCATCGCGTCCAGATCGGCGCCAGGCCGGTCTGCTGGCAGGCGACAGTGATGCTGGCTGGGCCGCCGAAGCCATTCAGAACCCGAAGCGTAAGGCGGGGCATGGTGGGCCTTTCAGGAGGAGGAGGCGGCGTCAGCGGCCGCGTAAAGGCTGTCGGCCAGTTCGTCTGACCGCTCCATCAGCGCCCGGAAGAACCGGCGCTGGAAGATCCGGTTCGCGTCCGTCACCGACGAACCGTCGTTGATCGTCGTGTGGCCCTGCTCGCCGCCGGTCAGGGCGTCGACCACCCCGGAGGCCTTGGCGAAGATGGCGATGTTCTGGTCCAGCGGTACGGCCAGGGCGTCCGGCGGCGCATTGGGGTACTGCGGCGGGACCAGGGTGACGGAGTTGCGGCGGGAGACGATCAGGTGGGTGGGCTGGCCACCAAAGGTCACGTCGGCGCGCAACAGGTTTGCGCCCTCGTCCCTCAAGGTCTGGCCGGGCGCAATGTGGACGTTGGCGAAGTTCACCGAGGGACCAACGCCGGAGGTGTCCGCGCCCGGCGCGTCCGGCGTCAGCGGCCATTCCGCCGCCAGGCCGCGCCAGTCGTCGGGCAGCTGGCCGGCGGCGTCGCGGGCGATCTGGGCAGCGGTGCGGGCTTTGGACCAGACGCGGACGTCGCGGATCTGACCGGTGAAGACACTGTCGTTGGCGTCGGTGGCCCACTGGGCGCCGAGCAGGACGATCTGACCGGGGTTCAGCGGGTCCGGCGCGTTGGTCTGGCTGGTCTTGACGCCATCGATATAGGTTGTCTGGGTCCGCGCCGTCATGTCGACGACGACCGACAGGTGATGCCAGTTGCCGTCGATCGGAACGCCAGAGGCGGTGATCCACCAGGGCGGACCGGCGCTGTTGTCAGGGTCGGAGGAGCCCAGATGGCCGTAGGCGAACACCGAGCCGCCATTGCCGCCGCGCAGCCACATCTCGACCGTGCGGTCGTTGAGGGGAAAGTTCAGGAAGTTGGCCACGCCGAAGCTGGGCTGGGCGTCGGGAACCACAACCCAATCGGCGTGATGCTCGCCAGGCGTGAGGCTTGTCGCCTGGGCGGAAGCCAGGTTCAGGTGCGGCCCGTCGAGGGGCAGGGCGAGGACCAGCCTGTCCTCACGGCCAAACACCGTCTGGGTGTCGAACAGGGCCTGGGCGTCGCTGAGCGGCGTGTTCCAGATTCGAAGGTTCCGCATCCGGCCCGGGAAGAAGCCTTCGGGGACGCTCGGATTGTCCCGGCCCGGGTCGGCCTGCCAGGCCCCGATCATCAGGCTGCTGGGCTTGAAGACCTGCGGCGCGCCGTTGCCGTTGATCAAGGTCATGGTCTGGGTCGTGCCGGCAGGCGCGCCATCGACGAAGGCGCGAATGGCCACCACCCCGCCGCCCCGGGACTGGTCGAAGCTCAGGGCCAGGCGCCGCCACTGGCCGTCGGTCAGGGTTGGCGTGGGAAAGCTGACCGTGTCGCCGCCGGCAATCACCGAGGTCTGCGCGTGAACGTCGACCCCGAACCAGCGGGTGGTGTCGGAGAGCAGATTGCCCTCTTCGCGGCTGCCGAAGAAGAACAGCGGACCGACGCCGTCGGCCACCTCGATGCTCAGGGTGAAGCCGGTGACGGTAGAGGCCTCGACCACCGCCCGGAAATAACGGGCGCCGCCGAAGATCAGGGCCGGTATGTCACGCTGGGTGAAAAAGGCAGCCGGAGAACTGTCCAACATCGCTGTCGCTTTCCGTATCGAGGGAGGCGCCCACACTCGGGCGACCGACCAGGAAAGCGGTCGTTGCAATCTAGATTGGAATCATCCGTTTCGTCGCACAAGGCGATTGTCGCCGGTCGGACACCCCGGCCGGCGACCTCTCCTTCGCCTCAGCGCTTCAGGTCCGGCGGCGTCGCTTCCGCCGTCAGCAGGGCGATGGCTTCCTCGACCGTGACGATGGTCTGGTCCTGCGACCCCAGACGGCGGATGGCGACCTTGCCTTCCTCGGCTTCCTTGCGGCCGACCACGGCGATGACCGGAACCTTGGCCAGGCTGTGCTCGCGGATCTTGTAGCCGACCTTCTCGTTGCGAAGATCGGTCTCGACCCGCAGGCCGGCGGCCTTGAACCTGGCCGCCGTCGCCTGCGCGAACTCATCGGCGTCGGAGGTGATCGTCGCCACCACCGCCTGCACGGGCGACAGCCACAGCGGGAAGGCCCCCCCGTAGTTCTCGATCATGATGCCGAGGAAGCGTTCGAAGGTGCCCAGGATGGCGCGGTGGAGCATGACCGGGCGATGCTTCTGGCCGTCCTCGCCGACGTATTCGGCATCGAGACGCTCAGGCAGCACGAAGTCGAGCTGCAGCGTCCCGCACTGCCAGGTCCGGCCGATGGCGTCCTTCAGGTGGAACTCGAGCTTGGGGCCATAGAAGGCGCCTTCGCCCGGCAGCATCTCGACGCTCATGCCGGCGGCGATGGCGGCCCGCTCCAGCTTCTGTTCGGCGATGTCCCAGACCTCGTCCGTGCCGGCGCGCAGCTCGGGCCGCAGGGCCAGCTTGACGCTGTGCAACTCGACACCAAGGTCTTCGTAGACCTGGTAGAGCAGCTTCACGAACGTCGTCGTCTCGGACTCGATCTGGTCGTCGCGGCAGAAGATGTGGCCGTCATCCTGGGTGAAGGCCCGCACCCGCATGATGCCGTGCAGGCCGCCCGAAGGTTCGAACCGGTGGCAGGCGCCGAACTCGCCCATGCGCAGCGGCAGTTCGCGGTAGGACTTCTGGCCGACGTTGAAGATCTGCACGTGGCCCGGGCAGTTCATCGGCTTGACGGCCAGGCTCTCGCCCTCGTCCGTCTCGCAGGTGAACATGGCGTGGCCGAACTTCTCCCAGTGGCCGGACTTCTCCCACAGGGAGCGGTCGAGGATCTGGGGCGTCTTGACCTCGACGTAGCCGCCGGCCTCGGTCATGCGGCGCATGTAGGCTTCCAGGGCGCGGTACATCGTCCAGCCCTTGGGGTGCCAGAAGACCATGCCCTTGCCCTCTTCCTGGATGTGGAAGAGGTCCATGATCTTGCCGATCTTGCGGTGGTCGCGCTTCTCGGCTTCCTCGACGCGCTTCAGGTGCGCGGCGAGGTCTTCCTCGCTGGCCCAGGCCGTGGCGTAGATGCGTTGAAGCTGAGCGTTGTTCTGGTCGCCGCGCCAGTACGCTCCGGCCAGTTTGGTCAGCTTGAAGGCCTTGCCGACATGCTTGGTCGACGGCAGGTGGGGACCTCGGCAGAGATCTTTCCAGTTGCCCTGGCGATAGACCGTGATCTCGTCCGTGCCGGGCAGGTCGCGGATGATCTGGGCCTTGTACTGCTCGCCGATGCTGTCGAAGTGGGCGATCGCTTCGTCGCGGTCCCAGACCTCGCGCGTGATCTTCTCGTCGCGATCGACGATCTCGCGCATCTTCTTCTCGATGGCGGCGAAGTCGTCCGTCGAGAACGGCGTCTCGCGGGCGAAGTCGTAATAGAAGCCGTCCTCGACGTTGGGACCGATGGTTACCTGGGC
>JANPKF010000396.1:0-2601 GCA_031425895.1 Caulobacteraceae bacterium
CCCAGTGGCGGACCCCGAAGTTCGAGGCCGCCCTGGCTTCGGCGGATGAGCTGTGGTTCGAGATCACCGATGGTGACGACGCCGCCAAGATGCAGTCCCTGGTCATGAGCCTGGGCATGGACCAGGCCAACCCGCTGTCCAGGAAGCTGACGCCCGAACAGTTCGCCCGGCTCAAGGCCGCGGCCGAGAAGGTCGGGTTTCCGATCCAGGCCATGGATTCCATGAAGCCGTGGATGGCCAGCATCACCCTGTCGGTGATGACCATGATGAAGGGCGGCTTCGACCCCAACTCGGGCGTCGACAGCGTCGTCAAGAAGGAGGGCGAGAAGGCCAAGAAGCCGCTCAAGGCCTTCGAGACCGCCGAACAGCAGCTGCGCTTCTTCGACAGCCTGTCGCCGGAAGTGCAGGCCGAGTTCCTGATGAGCAGCATCGACGAACTGGACGAGAGCAGCGCCATGCTGGACGGCCTGGTCGCGCACTGGGCGGTCGGCGATACCGCCGCCCTGGAAGCGGACCTGATCGTCGACATGAAGAGCAAGTACCCGGATCTCTACAAGGTGCTGCTGGTCGACCGGAACGCCGCCTGGGCCACGGTGCTTGCCGAACGCCTGGAAGGCAGCGGCGTCAGCTTCGTCTCGGTCGGCTCGGCTCACCTGGTCGGCCCCGACAGCGTGCAGAGCCTGCTCGCCAAGAAGGGCGTCAAGGCCAGCCGCTACTAGGCAAGCGCTCTAGAACGTCAGCAGCCCCGCCAGCTGGTCAGGGTGGGAATAGTAGGGGAACAGTCCGGCGCCGGGCAGTTCCCCGAAGCTGACGCCGGGCAGGTGGCCGAACACCTCGTCGAGGCCGGTCATCGGCATCTCCGGAAAGTCGATGACCCGCCAGACTGCGCCGCCGACCACCGTCGGCACGGTCCAGCCGCGGGCATAGAGGGCCTGTTCGACCGCGAAGCCACGGGCGCTGCGGGCCGACATGGCCTGGCAGTCCCGGATCAGGCTGGTCAGCACCGTAGGCTCCTCGACGATGCGCCGATCGGCCTCGATGTGGTGAGCCGACCGCAGGATGGTTTCCCGCAGCAGCCTGGTGCTGTTCTGGCGCCGCATCAGCTCGGTGATCAGGTTGATCAGGTCGGGCTGGGTGAAGAACAGACGCTTTACCGCCCCGGTGACCGTGTTGGCCGCCCGCACCCGCCCGGCGCCTGACCCGCTGGGACGCAGCAGCACCCCGTCGGCGACCAATTGCGGATACCGCTCCGCGAAGGCCAGGGCCGCCCCGACCCCGTCATCACGCGCCGCGATGCGCACCTGGCCCAGCCGCAGCGATCTCAGGATGGCGGCCATGTCGTCGGCGCAGGCGGTCAGGTAGTCACCGGTATGGGTATCGGACAGGCCGAAACCCGGCCGCTGCGGCACGATCGGCCGCCAGCCCTTGGCATGCATCATGGCCACGAAGCCCGGCGGCAGGGTGCGGCCGGTGATCGAGCCGTGCAGGATGAGGATCGGACGCGAACCGCGCGGTCCGTAGTCCCAGAAGGCGGCCTGGCGCTCGTCCCTGGTCTGGATGACCCGCAGGCGGCCGGATACGCTTTCCGGCTGCAGCGCCGTCTCGGCGCCGTGGGTCATGGTCACCAGGGCGCCGGCCTCGGTGACGATGCGCACCAGGTCCCGCGCCCGGCCGACCCCGGCCTTGGCGTACAGGGCCTTCAGCTGGCCCCGGATGGTCGCCTCCCGGACGCCCAGCTGTTCGGCGATCTCGGGCGCGCTCAGACCTTCGGCGGTCAAGGCTCCGACCCGGGCCTCGGCCGGTGTGGCTCCCAGCACCTTGGCCATCAACGGCTTGAGGTCGGGCTCCAGGAAGATGTCGCCGCACATCAGGGTCATCAGCCTACGGACGATATCACTGGTCCGCTTCACCCCAAGCCGCTTCTTGATCTTGCCCAGCGCCTCGCGGGCGGTCTCATAGCCGACACCGATCCGCTCGGCGGCGACCTGCACCGTCGGCGCATCCAGCATGGCCTCGGCCAGCCGGGACTCCAGCGGGGTCAGCCCCAGCATCCCGGCCGCCTCGAGGGCGAGGGACTTGTCGCGTGAGGGGGCAAAGCAGATCAGCACGATCCGCCTGGCGCCGGCCTGGGCGATGTCGCGCACCTCGCTGGGCACGGGCCAGTTGGCGATCATCTCCGGACCGGCGGCGCAGGCGGCCATGGCCGCGCCCTCCAGGTCGTCCACCAGTCCGGAGGCCTGCCCCTGGCGCGCGGCCTGGTGCGCCAGACGGCGAAGGGCGGGGCTGTCTCCGGGATTGCCGAACCAGTCACGGAACCGGCTGTCGGCGTAATGGCAGCGGTGGTCGAGGCCGACAACAGCCATGCCGAACCCGGCCCTCGGGGCCAGGCTGGTGAAGGCCGAGGCGTTGATGACCGCGGCCATCTGCAGCGCCTCGGCCAAGGCTTCGGGGTCGCGGTCGGCGGTGGTGTGCAAGAGCTGCCAGCTGTCTATCGTCGCCATGCTGATGTCACCGGCGGCGAACCGGTCGAGCATGGATGGCGTTGTCTCTACGCTATCGAACACGACTCTATTCTTCCCTGACGGGTCCCTCGAAGAGTGT
>JANPKF010000397.1:0-3998 GCA_031425895.1 Caulobacteraceae bacterium
CCTTCCGCAACCGCGAGCTCGTCGCCCAGGAGCGTATCGCCAACCAGCTGAAACCCGTCGCCGACACCCTCGCCAAGTTCGAGGCCCAGGTCACCGCCGTCGAGAAAGCCCGCTCGGAAGAGCAGGGCGGTCTCAAACAACAGATCGCCGCCCTGATGGACGCCTCCGTCGCCACCCAGGCCGAGGCCCGCAAGCTGTCCGCCGCCCTGCGTCGCGGGGCCGGCGTCCAGGGCCGCTGGGGCGAACAGACCCTGCGCAATGTGCTGGAGGCCGCCGGCCTCGCCAACCAGTACGACTTCGTCGAACAGTTCAGCCTCGACACCGAGGAGGGCCGCCGCCGCCCGGACGTCAAGGTCCGCATGCCGGCCGGAGCCGTCTTCGCCATCGACGCAAAATGCTCGCTCAACGCCTTCATGGACGCCCAGGAACACGTCGACGAGGCTCTGCGCGAAGCCGCCATGGTCCGCCATGCCAACAGTGTGCGCGGCCACATGCAGTCCCTCTCCGCCAAGGCCTACTGGGACCAGTTCGCTTCCGAACGCTCGCCCGACTTCGTGGCCATGTTCGTGCCCGGCGACGGCTTCCTGGCCGCCGCCCTGGAGCGCCTGCCCGACCTGATGACCGAGGCCATGGACAAGCGCGTCCTGATCGTCACCCCGACCACCCTGTTCGCCCTCTGCAAGGCCGTCGCCTACGGCTGGCGGGTCGAGGAACAGGCCGCCAACGCCGACCACATCGCCAAACTGGGCCGCGACCTCTACGCCCGTCTCTCGGTCATGGGCGGCCACGTCGCCGCCATGGGCAAGGCGCTGGAAACCGCCACCGGCCGCTACAACCAGTTCGTCGGCTCCCTCGAGACCCAGGTCCTCACCCAGGCCCGCCGCTTCGAGGACCTGAAGGTCGATCACGAGGGCAAGGAGCTGCCGGAACTCGCGCCCATCGAGGGTGGTATCCGGCCCCTGACCAAGCTCGCCTCAGACGCGCCCGCCCTTTCCGACAAGCACTGAGCCCGCTAAGCCTGACCCATGATTGAAATCGGCGCCGTCCTCGCAGCCCTTATCTCCGGCGTCGCCTGGTTCATCCGCGACCTGCCCGGCATCCTGTCGTCCCGCCGCACAGGCGTCATTCGCAGCAAGGCATACGGCTCGCCGCTCATCCGCCGCGAAGATGATCCGGAGCGCTTCGACCGACTGGTCGCCTATCGTCGCAAACAGCTGATCTGGCCGACCCTCATGCTCCTCGGCGGTCTGGCCTGGTTCCCCGTCACCCTGCCTATTCGCCTGTTCCTGTTCCCCGCCGGCTGACCCCTGCGACCCTGGCCCCTGCTTGACGCTCGGGTATCGAGCTCTTACCTCCCCGCCATGGCCATCCGTCGCATCCTCACCGTCGACAACGCCGCCGATCTGGCGGTGCTGAAGAAGAAGTCCGCCCCCATCGAGACCGTCACCGACGCGCACCGCGCCCTGATGGACGACATGCTGGAGACCATGTACGCCGCCCCGGGCATCGGCCTGGCCGCCGTGCAGGTGGGCGAACCCCTGCGCATCATCGTCATGGACCTGGCCCGCGACGGCGAGGATCCGGCCCCGCGCTTCTTCATCAATCCCGAAATCATCGAGAAGAACGACAACCTCGCCCCCTACGAGGAAGGCTGCCTGTCGGTGCCGGAGATCTACGAGACCGTCGAACGCCCCGACCAGGTCCACATCCGCTACCTCGACTACAACGGCCATCAGGTCGATGAAGCCGCCGACGGCCTCTACGCCGTCTGCATCCAGCACGAGATGGACCACCTCGAAGGCGTCCTCTTCATCGACCACCTCAGCCGCCTGAAGCGCGACCGCGCGATCACCAAGGTGAAAAAAGCCGCCCGCGCGGCTTAAGCGCCCAAAAAAGCACAATTCCAAACTCTCCCCCCGCTTGCGGGGGGAGGACCGCTTTGGAGCGCACGCGACAAAGCAGGAGGGGGGGCTCCCCCGCCTGACGATTATCCCGACCGCCGATGGGGCCCGCCTCCTGATTTCTCGCTAAGGCTCGAAATCTGTCCTCCTCCCGCTTCGCGGGGGGAGAGTTGGAAGTCGATCACGCCGGCTTCCGATCAATTGACTCGCCCGTGATCGGGTCCACATTCCATACGGGGCCGTACCGGAGAGACCGTATGCTGATCCGCCACGCCGGCGACCTGACCGAGAACGACGTCACCCCGCACGACGTCTATCTGCGCCGCCGCGAGTTCATGACCGGCGTGGTCGCCGCCGGGGCCGGGCTGAGCCTCGCCGCCTGTTCGCCCGAAGAGGTCTCCGCCGCCCCGCTCAAGGCCGCGAAGTCCCGCTACACCACCACCGAAAAGCTGACGCCCTTCAAGGACGTCACCAGCTACAACAACTTCTACGAATTCGGCGTCGACAAGTCCGACCCCGCCCGCAACGCCGGCCAGCTCAAGACCCGCCCCTGGACCGTCAAGGTCGACGGCGCCTGCGCCAAACCGGGGACCTACAACATCGAGGACATCCTCAAGATCGCCCCCCTGCAGGAGCGCATCTACCGGCTGCGCTGCGTCGAGGGCTGGTCGATGGTCATCCCCTGGATCGGCATCCCGCTCAGCGACATCCTCAAACGCTACCAGCCGACCTCGAAGGCCAAATTCGTCGCCTTCGAAACCCTGCTGCGCCCCTCCGAAATGCCGGGCCAGCGCCGCCCCGTCCTCTCCTGGCCCTACCGCGAGGGCCTGCGCATGGACGAGGCCATGCACCCGCTGGCCTTCATCGCCGTCGGCCTCTACGGCCAGACCCTGCTGAACCAGAACGGCGCTCCCATGCGGCTGGTCGTGCCCTGGAAGTACGGCTTCAAGTCGATCAAGAGCATCAGCCGCATCAGCTTCACCGAGACCCAGCCGAAAACCGCCTGGCAGGTGTCCGCGCCGCAGGAGTACGGCTTCTATTCCAACGTCAATCCGGCCGTGGATCACCCCCGCTGGAGCCAGGCCTCCGAGCGCCGCATCGGCGAATTCGTCCGCCGCAAGACCCTGCCCTTCAACGGCTACGGCGAGGTCGCCGGCCTCTACGCCGGCATGGACCTGAAGAAGTTCTACTGATGACTCCCCCGCGCCTTCCGCTCATCCCGGCGAATGCCGGGACCCAGCGGGGCCCACTGCCCTTTCAGGTCACAAGTGATCAGAGGGCCAACCGCCAAGACCGGTGGGCGAGCTGGGTCCCGGCATTCGCCGGGATGAGCGGAGTACTTAAAGGCGGGGTCGAGAATGTCCGCGGCGTCTAGAGACCGCCTGATCTACGGGCTGGTCTGGCTCGCCTGCTTCGCCCCCATCCCCTGGCTGGTCTGGCGGCTGCTGAGCGGCGACCTCGGCGCCAACCCCATCGAGGCCCTGATCCGCCAGCTCGGCGTCTGGGGCCTGCGCTTCCTGCTGATCGGCCTGGCCATCACCCCGGTCGCCCGCCTGTTGCGACAGCCGCGCCTGATCCGTTTCCGCCGCACGGTCGGGCTGTTCGCCTTCGCCTATGTGCTGCTGCACTGGTGCACCTACGTCGGCGTCGACCAGTTCTTCGACTGGGCCGCCGTGATCAAGGACATCTACAAACGCCCCTTCATCACCATCGGCATGACCGCCTTCGTCCTGCTGATCCCGCTGGCGGTGACCAGCACCAACGCCGCCATCCGCCGCCTCGGCCCGATCAAATGGCGCCGCCTGCACCGGCTGATCTACCTGATCGCGCCGCTGGGGGTGCTGCACTACTACATGCTGGTGAAAGCCGACCACCGGCCGCCGCTGATCTATGCGGGCGTGCTGGCGGTGTTGCTGGGTTGGCGTATCTGGGACGCGCTGCGGACGCGCGCGGTTCGCTCACCGCTCCATCCCCTTTATGGGTTGGTACTGGCGCCGAAGGCGCCAGGGTGGGGTACGAGAATCATAGGGCGCAGAGTCCGAGGGGTTAGCGCGCTGCATCCGACTTCCCCACCCGGACCGCCTCGCGGTCGGTCCC
>JANPKF010000398.1:0-8279 GCA_031425895.1 Caulobacteraceae bacterium
CCATGACCCCGAAGCTGAGCCAGGGCTGACCGTCCTTGACCGCGAAGCCGGGGATGATGGTCTGGAAGGGCCGCTTGCCCGGGGCATAGACGTGGGGATGGCCGTCGGTCAGGGCGAACAGTTCGCCCCGGTCCTGGAACATGAAGCCCATGCCGTCCGGCGACAGGCCCGAGCCCATGCCCCGGTAGTTGGACTGGATGATCGAGATCATCATTCCGTCCTTGTCGGCGACCGTGAAGTAGGTGGTGTCGCCCTTGCTCGGCGCCTGGCCCGGATAGATGGGATCGAGGATGCGGTCGGGGCGGATCAGGGCGGCGCGCTCTTTCGCGTAGGCCTTGGAGTTGAGCCATTCGAGCGGGGCTGGCGAGAAGGCCGGGTCGGCGAAGTAGCGGGCGCGGTCCTCATAGGCCAGGCGCTTGGCTTCGACGCCGTGGTGGATGGCGGCGGCCGACTGGAAGCCCATGGCCTTGACGTCGAAGTTCTCGAGGATGTTGAGCAGTTGCAGGGTCGACAGGCCCTGGCTGTTGGGGGCCAGGCCGTAGACATCGACACCGCGATAGCCGGTGACCAGCGGCGGGGTCCATTCGGACTTGTGGGCCGCGAGGTCGGCCTTGGTCATCCAGCCGCCGATACGCTTGAAGTAGGCCTCCATGCGGCTTGCCAGTTCGCCCTCGTAGAAGGCCCGGGCGCCGCCCTTGGCGATCGCCTCGTAGGTATTGGCCAGGGCCGGGTTCCGGAACACCTGGCCCTCGACCGGGGTCTTGCCGTCGATGGTCCAGACCTTGAGGAAGTTGTCGACCTCCTCGATCTTCGAGGCCGGGTTGGTGAAGCGGCGCTGGCTGCCGGCCAGGTAGTAGGCGACGTTCTGGGTGACCGGCGCGCCCTCGCGGGCGATGTTGATCGCCGGGTCGAACAGGTCCTTCCAGGGCAGCTTGCCATAGCGGGCGTGCAGGTCGCCCCAGGCGGCGACCGCGCCGGGGACGCTGACCGAGACGGCGCCGAATGAGGGGATGGTCCCGGCGGATCCGGCCCGTTGCCGCACCGTCGCCAGCGACAGGGCTTTCGGTGAGCGGCCCGAGCCGTTCAGTCCAACGACCTTTTTCGTCTTCGGGTCCCAAAGCAGCACGAAACAGTCGCCGCCGATGCCGCAGGCGATGGGTTCCAGCAGGCCCAGGCAGGCGTTGGCGGCGATGGCCGCGTCCACCGCCGAGCCACCCTTGCGCAGGGTGTCGATGGCCGCCAGCGTGGCCAGAGGATGGGCCGTGGCCGCCGCCCCGTTCACCCCCCAGGCCGTTGAACGGCTGGCCCAGGTGGCGCCGGCCACCCGGTCGCCGCCGCGCAGGTCGGTGCGGCCGATCTCGGGGTTGCCGTCCCTGGGCCGGGGAATCTGCGCCAGGGCTGCCCCGGCGGCGAAGGTGGCGGGCAGGGCGGCGAGGAAGGTGCGGCGGCGCATGAGGTCACTCCCGAAAAACAGGAGGGACTATAGGGCGGGAGCGACGTGATGCGACCCCCAATCCTCCCCCGCGATCGGGGAAGATTTCGATCCCTAGCCTTCCGACCAGACCGCCAGTTCGTTGCCGGCCGGATCGCGGAAGTGGAAGCGGCGACCGCCGGGGAAATCGAAGATCGGCAGGGTGATCTCGCCACCGGCGGCCGTCACCTTCTCCACCATGGCCTCGAGATCGCTGGCCCAGAGCACGGGGAGAGGCTTTGGCGTCGCGGCGTCGGCGTCGAAGCCGCCGTCCAGCCCTTCGTTGAAGGCGGCGTAGGACGGGCCATAGTCGATGAACTGCCAGCCGAAGGCGGCGGCGTAGAAGGTCTTGGTCGTCGGCAGGTCGCCGCCGGGCAGTTCCAGATAGTCGAGTTTGCCGTCTTCACGCATGGATTTGATCTCCGAATGTTCTTTATTTGTTCTCATTCTGCAAGCAGAGTCAACGCCTTCACGGAAACGCCCAGACGCTGGTCCGCTTGACCTCGAAGTCCTCGAGCTCGCGGGTGGTCGGCACCTGGTATTCGGCCAGGTGGATCAGGCCCTCGCGGGGGAAGTAGGTGCGCATCGGATCGCCGATCAGCACGGTGCGACCCTCGGCCCTGGCGGCGGTCAACCAGGCGAGCACGCGGCCGGCCAGGGGTTGCTCGTAGCAGATGTCGCCGGCCAGGATCACCTCGGCTTCCGGGGCGGGCGCGTCCAGCAGATCGGTGTCGGCAAAGGCCACCTCGACGCCATTGGCCTTGGCGTTCAGGGCCACGGCCGGGCCGCAGAAGCCGTCGACGTCGCTGCCCAGCGCGCTCAGCGCCCCGGCCCGCATGGCGGCGATGGCCACCAGGCCCGAGCCGGTGGCGAAGTCCAGCACCCGCTTGCCGGCGACGACCTCCGGATGGTCGAGCACGTAGCGCGCCACCGCCTGGCCGCCGGCCCAGGCGAAGGCCCAGAAGGGCGGCGGCAGGCCGATCTCGCTGAGCGCCTCCTCGGTCATCCGCCAGATGGGGGTGATCTCGTCGGCCAGGTGCAGCTGGATCTCCGGGCAATGCGGCGGCGTCTGCAGCCGGGTGTTCCCGAGGATGAAGGCCGTGCGATCGAGGATCATGGCGGGGACATAGCAGGGTCGGCGGCGCAACTGGCTTGATTTGTGCGCCTCGACCCGCTCAAATTGGGTCTAGAGTGCTTCATGCAGCGGTTGTGAAGAGGCGATGATGAGCACAGACAGCCCCGGGATCTGGAGCGTCACGGCTGAGATCTATAACGCCAGCGGGCAGGATCTGCTGCTCGACCCAGCCAACACAACCCCGCCGATGAGCTGGATCGGCAATCCGCCGGAGTGGGGCTCGACCCTGTCCGAGAACCAGAGCATCACCATAGGGGCCGTGGTCGATACGCCCGAGCCGGGCGTCAGCCTCTATCTTGGCTATCGCAACGGCAATCAGGTTCCGGTGGCCATTACGGCCGGGGCCGGGCCCGGGACGCAGAACGGCTGCGAGGTCACCCGGGGTTCGGCGGTGGCCGGCGAAGTGACGCAGCTGGAGCCTGGTGATCCGCAACGTCTGCTGTTCGCCGTGAGGCTGGTTGCGGTCTAGCTGTTCGGCCTCGTGGCGGGCTGTTAGAGGGCGATGTCATCTGGAGTTCCCCATGCGTCGCCGTTTGCATGTTTTCGCCGTCACCGCCGCCCTTCTGGTCGCCTCGGGCGTCGCCGCGCAGCCGGGCCGCGCCCTGGACCGGTTCGAGACCGGCAAGGGGATCAGCCTGCCGAACGGTCGATTGCAGCTGGTCAGCGGCAGTCAGGGCGGGGCCTTCTTCATCGATCTGGATCGGGTCGAGCGTAAGGGCGACACGGTTACCTTCTGGACCTACGGCGCCTATGTCCCGGGTAACCGGATCGGCAACGATGTGGTGGTGCAGGACACCGCCCTGCAGGTGATCGATTGCGCCAAGCGGACCATCCATACCCAGGGCGTCAGCGGCTTCAACGAGGCAGGGCGGTTCGTGGTCGGCCTGCCCGCCAGTGAGGTCGAGCCGATCGAGGCCCGGTCCGCCCATGACTTCCAGGCCCGGGTGCTGTGCGACGGCGCGGTCCTGCCGCCCACCAACACCCTTCAGGGCCATGCCGCGGCGCTGGCAGTGGCCCGCGCCATGCTGGGGGCGAAGGCCACCCCGGCCTAAGCGGCGCGGAACCAGGCGGCAACGCTGAGGCGCTCTCCGGTCTCCAGAGGGGTCACCTCGTGCGTGGTCTCGGCGCGGAAGGCGATGGCGCCGCCGGGCGCGACCTGGGCAACCTGGCGGTCAGCGCCGTGGAAGACCAGCTGTCCGCCGGTCCAGTTTTCCGGCGGGCTGAGCAGCAGGCTGAGCGAGATGCGGCGATGCCGGGTATCGTCGAAGATCAGCGGCGTATTGCCGTCCTGGTGGGCGACGAAATAGTCGCCCGGGCCGTAGCGGAGAACCTGCAGGGGTTCGAGCGCGCCCAGCGGTCGGCCGAACAGGACCTCCAGTCCGGGCCGGACGGCGAGCAGACGCTGGCGGAGCAGGGCGTCGACGGCGGGCGGAGCCTCGAGCCGGGCGGAGCGCCGGGCGAGGTTGACCACAGGCCGGTCGGCAACGCCGGAAACGGTCGAGGCCGACGCCGACGCCTGGGCCAGGCCGCCAAGGACGGCGGCAAGATCATCGGCGCTGAGGAGGCCGGGCAACAGTTGGAAGGGCGCGTCGGTCATGCTTGGTCGGCATAGCCGCTTCATGGCAAATTAACCATGCGGGCAGAGAGCTTGGCGCAGGTTCCACATGGATACGGAAAGACGGCGATGACCCTGGCTCAGCCTTTCCCGGCCGAGACGACGGCGGTCGATGACGTCATCCGGGATGGTGTCCATCGGTTCGGCGAGGTGCTTGATCCCGCCGCCTGCGCCGGCCTGCTGGCTGACCTGAAGGCCGGGCGGGACTGGGCCGAGGGCCTGTTCCTCAGTGAGGCCGAGTTCGACGCCGACCCGCAATACAGGGGCGTGAACCCCCGGCCGGGGCGCAACCTGCTGGAGCGGTTTGAGAATCGGCTGGCGCTGGTCGAGGGCAATCCCGCCATCGTCGCCGGCCTGACCGCCCTGCTCGGCGAAGGCTACGCGTTGATGGACCGCAAGGTGGTCTGCGGCGTGCCGGCCAGTGTCATTCCGGACTGGCTGAAGCGGCGGATCGCCGGCAATCCGGTCAACAATCTCGGGGCCTTCGTGAAGCCGGCGTACCGGGACGTCACCTACTTCTACGGCATCGACTTCCACCAGGACCTGATCGACTTCAAGGGCCGCGAGGCCGACTTCCTGACCCTCTATGTCTACCTGGCGCCGGTCGGGCCGGTCGACGCGCCGCTGTTCCTGCTGGAGGGCAGCCATCGGCTGGGGGCGTCGGTGTTTCCGCATGATCTGGTCCGTCAGGGGGAGACCTGGCGCTATCGCAGTGACGGCCGCGAGGCGATGACCAGCCAGCGGGTGCTGACCGGCGGCGCGGGCTTCGCCGCCATGTGGCACGCTTGCACCCTGCACGGCACCCAGCCGGATGAGGCCGACCACGAGCGGATCTCGCTGCGCTACCTGCTGGCCCGTGGGCCGGCGGTGAGCGCAGGGATCGACGTCGTCAACGCGGCGCTGGACGGGCCGCTGGCGCTGGACGCCACCCGCATCGACCTGGACGCGGCCGGGGCGGCGCGGATCAAGGCCAACAGCGTCAACCAGGCGTGATGGAGACGCTGCGCATCCATCGCGGCCTGATGCCGGCGGCCCTCATCGACGAGGCGGTCGACACCCTGCGCGAGATGCTCTGCCCCGAGGGACCGGGCGAGGCTGATCTCGATTCCCTGGTCGACCGGGTCCGGGCCGAGGATCGCCCGCGTCTGGGGGCGGTCTACGACGCCTTCCGCGAGACCCTGATCTTCCAGCGCATCATCGCCGCCCCGGCGCTGGTCGAGGCGGCGCGGGCGATGGTCGGGGCGGCGCGCATCCACGCGCCCTTCCAGCACGCCGTCTTCCGCATGGACCTGGCCGGCGAGGCCTGGCGCGGGTTCCAGTGGCACCAGGACGCGCCCTACAACGTGCTGTCGGACGCCTATGTCACCGCCTGGCTGCCGCTGACCGACAGCGGCCTGGCCAATGGCTCGATCCAGGCTGCGCCCGCCCTGTCGGACCGGCTGTGGCCGGTGGATATCCGCTACAAGCGGGACGGCGCAGGCGATCGCCTTGGCACCCGCGACGCCTTCATCGCCGAGGCCCTGCAGCCGACCTTCGAGGCCGCCGCCGAGACGCTGGAACTGGCCGCCGGCGATGTCGCCCTGTTCCACAACCGGCTGGTCCATCGCTCGGGCTTCAATCCGGGGCCGCGCCACCGCTATTCGATCCAGGTCCGCTTCGGCGACCTGCTGGCGCCGGAGATGCTGGCGCGCGGCTGGCGCAACCGGCGCGTCGACGGCTTCGAGACCTTCAAGACCCTGCACCCCGACCTGATCGCTTCCGAGGAAACACCATGACCGCCGCCCCCAAAATTCCGGCAGACGAGACCCTGCGCTCCCTGCTCAAGGGCCACCTCGACGATCACGACCTGATCGCCAATCTCGGCAGCTTCGCCCGGCGCATGCACTTCATGAAGGCGTTTGCCCACTACGAGGTGTTCAAGCTGATCCAGGACCTGCCCGGTGATATCGTCGAGTGCGGCGTCTACAAGGGCAGCTCCCTGCTCAGCTTCGCCCGCTTCCTGGAAACCTTCTGCCCGGGCGACCGCACCCGCAAGGTGCTGGGCTTCGACCACTTCCGGGGCCTGGCGGACCGCACCGACAAGGACGGTCTCGACGACCGGGTCGGCAACACCGCCGAGGGCTGGAACCCCGGCGCCTTCCGCGACACCCTGTTCGCCCTGGTTGACGCCTTCAACGCCGACGCCTTCGTCACGGTGCGGCCGAGGATCGAGCTGGTCGACGGCGACGTCTGCCAGACGGCCGGCAGTTACGTGGCCGAGAACCCCGGTACGCGCATCAGCCTGCTGCACCTGGACATGGACCTCTATGAGCCGACCCTGGCGGCGCTGAAGGCCTTCTGGCCGCGCATCCTGACCGGTGGCGTGGTCCTGTTCGACGAGTTCGCGATCCGCGAATGGCCGGGCGAGACCGAGGCGGTGGAGGAGTTCTTCGACGGCAAGCCGCCGCGTATCGTCAAGTTCCCCTGGGCGTCGGCCCCGGGCGGCTATTTCGTGAAAACCTAGGCCTTCGACGGTCGGCTACCGGCCTTGGCCGTCGCCACCGTTGCCGCCAGCAGGCCGAAGGCGAGGGGCATCAGGCTTTGAGCATGGTGGGGCCCCATGATCTTCAGCATGTCGGCTTTGGTTTCGTCGACACAGATAAGCCCCGGGTTGTTGAACAAGAGCACGGTGACCAGCAGGCCGAGGCCCGCCACCAGCATTGCCATGCTGTTCAAGCGGCTGCTGGTCAGGTGCGAGCGATTGGGGGCCAGCGCGATCCAGCCGACCACGGCCAGCGACAGGAAGATCACCACCTTCGCCAGGAAGTCGGTGTGGAGGAAAAGAAACGGCACGTCCCGGACGAGGAGCTCGCCGTAGGCCGCGAAGCCGATGATACCGGCGAAGGCGACCAGCGTCGCGGCGCCGAGCGCCAGAGGAAGAGGTCTCATGTCCGGTACGCTCTCGCGGTTCGCGCTGACCCTAGCGACCGGTACCGGGATGACAATGGCCGGCGGTCAGGCGGCCGACCGCGCCGCCTTTGCCGTGGCCGGCCCATAAAGGAACTCCGGCGCATCCAGGTCGACCTTTGGCAATGCGTCCTTCTCCGCCCAGTAATCCTGGGTATGGCGCCATTCCGGCCGGTCGCCGGCCTTGGGCAGAAGGTGCATGCCGCGCATCAGGTAGCCCGGGTTGAAGTTCTCCGGATCGATCCAGGGCAGCAGGTTCATGCCCTCGTCCTCGGGCCGCAGGATCGGCTCGACGCGGGCGGCGCCTTTCGCCTTCATGTGGTTGAGCATCGGCAGACGAAGTCGCCCAGCAGGTCGGCCCGCAAGGTCCAGCTGGCGCGGAAATAGCCCATGACCCAGACCATGTTGGGCAGGCCGGTGAACATCATGCCGCGGTAGGTGACGGTGTTGGAGAAGTCGACCGGGGCGCCGTCGACCTTGAAGGCGATGTCGCCCATGACGTTGAGGTCGAAGCCGGTGGCGGTGACGATGATGTCGGCGTCCAGCGAGGCGCCGGATTTGAGCTGGATGCCGCCTTCGGTGAAGCCCTCGATTTCGTCGGTGACGACGGAGGCGCGGCCCTTGGCGACTTCCTGGAAGAGATCGCCGTCCGGGATGAAGGCGAGGCGCTGGCGCCAGGGGCGGTAGCCCGGGGTGAAGTGCGGGTCGACCGGGTAATCCTTGCCGACGTAGCTCTGCACGTTGGCGAGCAATTCGTCGCGCACCACCTCCGGCTCCTCGAAGGTGCGGCGGGTGAAGACGGCCTGGTCGCGCAGGATGGTGCGGCGGGTGATCTCGTGGATCCAGGTTTCGTCGATGTCGAGGCTGCGGAGTTCGTCGGCGATGGCGATGGCGTTGCGGCCGGTGCGGAAGTAGGTCGGGGTGCGCTGGAGCATCGTCACATGCGCGGCCTTGGGGGCCATGGCGGGGACGACGGTCGCGGCGGTGGCGCCGGAGCCGATGACCACCACGCGCTTGCCCGAGTAGTCGAGGTCTTCCGGCCAGTTCTGCGGGTGGATGAGCTGGCCCTGGAAGCGGTCCATGCCGGGCCATTCGGGGGTGTAGCCCGTCTC
>JANPKF010000399.1:0-3497 GCA_031425895.1 Caulobacteraceae bacterium
CGTCATCGGCTGCTCGGCCCCCGGCAAGAAGCAGGAGGGCGGGGCCATCATCGGTGCGCTCATCGGCGGCCTGATCGGCAACAAGGTGGCCAGGAACGAGCAGACCGCCGGGACCGTGATCGGCGCCGGCCTTGGCGCCGCCGCCGGCAGCGCCATCGGCTCCCAGGCCCAGAAGAATACCGCCCAGAACACGGGCTCATACGTCTCGAACGGCTACCGGATCGCCAACTACGTCCAGCCCGCCAACTTCCAGCGCGCCGGGGGTCGGTTCATCGCCACCTCGACCGTCAACCTGCGGTCGGGTCCCTCGACCAGCGCCGGCAAGGTGGGCCAGCTGACCCGCGGCGAGACCTTCACCGCCATGGCCTACGCCAGGCGCGGTGAGTGGGTTCTGGTCAGCCGTAACGGCGTCGGCGTGGGTTACGTGAACGGCGCCTATGTCCGCCCCACGGGCTACCAGAACGCCAGCTGGTAGGCGGCCTGGCTGAGGCCCGGTCTGAAACCCAAGGGTAACATTCAACGATCAGGGGCCGGTTTCGACAGAAACCGGCCCCACTTTCGTGCTCAATGCCTCGTGATGGGGAAAATCATTCTTCCCTGTTGACGTTGACGTAAGCGGGACTTACACCTCTGACCCAAGGGCATCATCAGAACGCCAGCAAGCAATCGTCAGGGAGAAGTCATCATGGTCATGGAACTGCGTCGACCCGAGCGGACCTTCACCATCCGCCAGCTCTGCACCGAATTCAAAGCCACCCCGCGCGCCCTGCGCTTCTATGAAGACAAGGGTCTGCTGACCCCCGCCCGCGACGGCATGAACCGCGTCTACAGCTACAAGGACCGGGCCCGCCTGATCCTCATCCTGCGCGGCAAGCGCGTCGGCCTGTCGCTGCAGGAAATCCGCGAGATCCTCGAACTGTACGACGAGGGCGATGAAGCGGCGCACCAGAACGCCCATTCCCTGAAGAAATTCCGCGAGAAGATCGTCGTGCTGGAGCGTCAACGCGAAGACATCGACGGCGCCATCGCCGAGCTGCACGCCGCCTGCGAGCGCCTCGAGAAGCATCTCGCCGACAAGCGCCCCGACCTGCTGCCCAAGGCGGCCGACTACGACCAGGTGATGCGCGCCCGGATCGACGGCCACGCCGAAATGGCGATGGGCAAATAGGCCTCAATCACAGTACCAATTTGGGGACCGGTTCACGCCGGTCCCCTTTTGCGTTTCCAGACCACACAAGACCAACGGACCAAAAATGGCCTATCAACCCCCGGTGCGCGACCACGTCTTCCTGCTTGAGGATGTGCTGAAGATCGACCAGTACGCGGAGCTGCCGGCCTTCGCCGACGCCTCGCTGGACGTGGTCAAGGCGATCATCGAGGAGGCCGGAAAGTTCACCGGCGAGGTGCTGGCGCCGCTGAACAGCGTCGGCGACAAGCAGGGCTGCACCTGGCATCCGGACAACACGGTCACCACGCCGACCGGCTTCAAGGAAGCCTACAAGCTGCTGTGCGAGGGCGGCTGGACGGGTCTGGGCTCCGACCCGGCCTACGGCGGCCAGGGCCTGCCGCACGTGGTGAACCTCAGCTTCAGCGAGATGTCCTCGTCGGCCAACATGGCGTTCTCGATGTACCCGGGCCTGGCGCACGGCGCCTACTCGGCCATCCACACCGGCGGCACCGACGAGCAGAAGCAGGCCTATCTGCCGAAGATGGTCACCGGCGAATGGACCGGCACCATGAACCTGACCGAGCCCCACTGCGGCACGGATCTGGGCCTGCTGCGCACCAAGGCGGTCCCGCAGGCCGACGGCAGCTACCGCATCACCGGCCAGAAGATCTGGATCTCGGCCGGCGAGCACGACATGGCCGGCAACATCATCCACCTCGTCCTGGCCCGCATCGAAGGCGCCCCGGCCGGGGTGAAGGGCATCAGCCTGTTCATCGTGCCCAAACACCTGCTGAACGCCGAGGGCGAGATCGGCGAACGGAACGAGGGCGTCAAATGCGCCGGCCTCGAAGAGAAGATGGGCATCCACGGCAACGCCACCTGCGTCATGGCCTATGACGACGCCAAGGGCTTCCTGATCGGCGAGGAGAACGCCGGCCTGCGCATCATGTTCGTGATGATGAACGAGGCCCGCATCGGCGTCGGCCTGCAGGGCGTCGCCCAGGCCGAGGCCGCCTACCAGGCCGCCGCCGAGTTCGCCAAGGACCGCCTGCAGGGCCGCTCCCTGACCGGCCCGAAGAACGCCGCCGGCCCGGCCGATCCGATCATCGTCCACCCCGACGTGCGCCGCATGCTGCTGGACTCCAAGGCCATGATCGAGGCCGGCCGCGCCTTCCTGTTCTGGACCGCGCTGCAGGGCGACCTCGCCCACGGCCACCCGGACGAGGCGGTGCGCCAGAAGGGCAATGACTACATGGGCCTGCTGACGCCGGTCCTCAAAGGCTACCTGACCGACAAGGGCTTCAAGGTCTGCGTCGATTCCATGCAGGTGTTCGGCGGCTCGGGCTTCACCGAACACTATCCGGCCAGCCAGTACCTGCGCGACTGCCGCATCGCCCTGATCTACGAGGGCACCAACGGCGTCCAGGCGCTGGACCTCGTCGGCCGCAAGCTGGCGGCCAACGGCGGCCGCGCGGTGATGAGCTTCTTCGCCGAGATTGATGCCTACATCGAGGCCAACAGCGGCGACGCCAATATGAAGGTCTATCTCGACGGCCTCGCCACGGTGAAGGCCCAGCTACAGGACGGCACCATGTGGCTGATGCAGAACGGCCTGGCCAACCCGGACAACGCCGGCGCCGCCTCGACAGACTACATGCACCTCTTCGGCATCACGGGCCTCGCCTACATGTGGGCCCAGATCGCCAAGGCCTGCCTGGCCAAGGGTGACGCGGACCCCTTCTATTCGAACAAGCTGGTCGTCGGCCGCTACTTTGTCGAACGGATCATCCCGGAAGGCACCGCCCACCTGGCCAAGCTGAAGACCGGCTCGGCCACCCTGATGCAACTCCCCGCCGAGGCTTTCTGATCGCCATGCCCGCCGCCCTTCAAGTCGAACGCACACCCTCCCTGGCCGAAGAAGACATCGTCATCTTCGAAGACGCCGTGGCCCGGTTCTTCACCGACCACGCGCCGGAATCCCGCGTCGCCAAATGGCGCGAGGACGGCGTCGTCGAACGGGCCATGTGGAACGAGGCGGCGGAGGCGGGCCTGGCCTGCCTGTCCATCCCCGAGGAATACGGCGGCATGGGCGGCGACTACCGCCATGAGGTCATCCTCATGGAACAGATGGGCGCCAAGGGCGTCGACGGCTTCGGCCTGTCGCTGCACAACTCCATCGTCGCCCCCTACATCTTCCACTACGGCACCGAGGAGCAGCGCCGCCGCTGGCTGCCGGGCCTGGCCGACGGAACGTTCGTGGGCGGCATCGCCATGACGGAGCCGGGCGCGGGGTCGGACCTGCAGGGCATCAAGTCGACGGCGATCCTGA
>JANPKF010000400.1:0-2055 GCA_031425895.1 Caulobacteraceae bacterium
CGGATCGCCCGGAGATCGTCTAGGAAGGCGCTCTTTGCAGGAGCCGCCATGCCCGAGATCACCGCCACGCACACCGTCCACGGCGGCACGCTCAGCTACTGCCGCCACGACAGCGCCGCGACCGGCACGCCGATGAAGTTCAGCGTCTTCGTGCCGCCGGGCGAGGGGCCGTTCCCGGTGCTGCTCTGGCTGTCGGGTCTGACCTGCACCGAGGACAATTTCACCACCAAGGCCGGCGCCTACGGGGCGACGGCAGAGCATGGCGTCATCATCGTCACCCCCGACACCAGCCCGCGCGGCGAGGGTGTGGCCGACGATCCGGCCTATGACCTGGGGCAGGGGGCCGGCTTCTACCTCGACGCCACGCAGGCGCCCTGGGCCCCGCACTTCAGGATGGAAACCTACATCACCCGCGACCTGCTGGCGGCGGTGGATGGGGCCTTTCCGACCGACCCGGCCCGGCGCGGCGTTTTCGGCCACAGCATGGGCGGCCATGGGGCCCTGACCCTGGCCCTGCGCCACCCGGACCTGTTCAAGTCGGTCTCGGCCTTCGCTCCGATTGTCTCGCCGACCCGCTGTCCCTGGGGCGAGAAGGCGTTCACCGCCTATCTGGGCGAAGACCGCGCGGCCTGGGCGGCGCATGACGCCTGCCTGCTGATCGAGGCCGGCGCCGCGAAGTTCGACGATATCTTGGTGGACCAGGGCCTTGGCGACACCTTCCTTGAGGGCCAACTCAAGCCCGAACTGCTGGAGGCCGCCTGCGCCGCCGTCGGCCAGAAGCTGACCCTCCGCCGACAGCCCGGCTACGACCACAGCTATTTCTTCATGACCAGCTTCATCGCCGACCACATCGCCTGGCACGCCGCCCGGCTCTAGATGCCGGCTCCCATGTCGAAGAAGGTCTCGGCGAGGGCCACCTTCGGCCGCTCCGCGTCCTGGGCCAGTTCGTGGGTCAGCCGGTCGATCTGGGCGGTGATCTCCGGCACGGCGGTGACTTCCCACAGGGCCGGGCGGGTCAGCGGACCGACGGCGTAGAGCCAGTCGGAGGCGCGGCCGTCGATATCCAGCACGGCGCAGTCTTCGCTCTCCAGACCCAGGCCTAGAGGGTCCGGGCGGATCAGGCGGCGGCGGACGAGATCCGCGAAGAGCGGGTTGGCCAGGCGGTCGAGGTCACTGCGCGGGCCGGTGCAGTTGATGACGCGGCCGACGGTCAAAGTCTGGTCGGTCTTCAGGCCGCGCAGTTGCAGGCGGGCGGTGACCTGGCCCTTGCGACGCGTCCATTCGACCACCCGACCGCCGAGCACGGTCAGGGCCGCGCTCTCCAACAGGCCGTCTAGACGCGCGGCGACGCGCGGGGCCATGCGGTGGCGGTGGACATCCCAGCGCGGGCGCAGGTGGCGCAGGAACTGACGGCGCTGCTTTGAGGTCCAGGTCTCCCAGACCCGGGCGATGGCGGGGCGGACGGCGTCCATCACCCGCTGCCAGGGGGCGCCCTGTCGCTCGGCCTGGGCGGCGGCGGCGCGGATGGCCCGGGTCAGCATCAGCGGCGAGGCCGGTAGAAGCGGCGCGATGAAGGGCGACCAGGCGCCGCCGGCCTTGTGCGACGTGGGCAGCAGCCCCCGGCGGGAGACGGCGATCATCGGGCCCTTCTGGCCCTCGGCGGCCAGCTTGAGGGCGATGTCGACCATAGTCAGGCCGGTGCCGAGCATCAGCACCGCTGCGTGGTGATCGCCACCCTTGAGAGCCTGCGGCGCCCAGGGGTCCGGCACGAAGGCGGGGTGATCGTGAAGCCAGGCGTCCTCGGGCAGGGGGCGCGGGGCGGCAGGTTGCCGGTGGCCAGGACAAGCAGGTCGCAGGCGATCTCCCGTCCGTCCAGCAGGCGCACGCCGCGGCGCGGCGGATCGAGCAGGGCGACCGCCTCGCCCCGGATGGTCCGCAGGCCCTCGCCGTCGCAAGCGGCCTCAAGGCGCTCCTGCAGATAGTCGCCGAGCAGGCCGCGCGGCAGGAAGGCGTCGGCCAGGACGCCGTCGCTCTCGACCAGGGCCTCGTCGAGGT
>JANPKF010000401.1:0-7926 GCA_031425895.1 Caulobacteraceae bacterium
GAGCGCGGTGACCGTCCGGAACGCGCCGAGCGCACCGGTGAGGAGGCCTGATCATGACTGACGCTACCGAAACCTCGGACGCTCCGGCCGCCGCCGCTGGCGGCGCCCGCCGTCCGTTCTTCCGCCGCCGCAAGGTGTGTCCGTTCTCCGGCGCCAACGCGCCGAAGATCGACTACAAGGACGTCAAGCTCCTGCAGCGCTACATTTCCGAGCGCGGCAAGATCGTTCCGAGCCGCATCACGGCCGTCTCGGCCAAGAAGCAGCGTGAACTGGCCCGCGCCATCAAGCGCGCCCGCTTCCTCGCCCTGCTCCCCTACGTCGTGAAGTAAGGGAACCAGATCGATGAAAGTCATTCTGCTCGAACGTGTTGAAGGCTGGGGCACCCTCGGCGACGTGGTCAACGTGAAGGACGGGTTCGCCCGTAACTTCCTGCTGCCGCGTTCCAAGGCCCTGCGCGCCACCGCCTCGAACCTGAAGTCCTTTGAAGGACAACGGGCCGATATCGAAGCGCGCAACGCCCAGACCCGTGAACAGGCTGGGACCGCCGGCGAGAAGCTGGACGGCACCTCCTACATCATGATCCGCCAGGCCGGTGAGTCCGGTCAGCTGTACGGTTCGGTCTCCGGCCGTGACGTCGCTGACATGGTCAACGCCGAAGGCGGCAAGATCGACCGGTCGATGGTCATCCTCGACAAGCCGATCAAGACGCTGGGCGTTCACCCCGTGAAGGTGAAGCTGCATGCTGAGGTGACCATCACGGTCAACATCAACATCGCCCGCAGCCAGGACGAAGCCGAACGCCAGGCCAAGGGCGAGGACGTCATCGCCAGCCGCTTCGAAGACGAAGCCCGGGCCGACGCCGAAGCCGCCGCTGACCTTCTCGAAGGCGGCGCCGGCCAGCAGGAGCGCTTTGGCGACGACGCCTAAGCCACTCTGCTGACTGACCAAAATTGGCGGCGCGGAGGGCAACCTCCGCGCCGCTTCTTTTTATGGAGCCCTCTCCCAAAGGGAGAGGGAGGGGCCCGTCCGCGCAGCGGATGGGAGGGTGAGGGGTTATGGTGTTCGCGGGTTCGCGCCTGGGACGTCACACCTCGTAACCCCTCATCCGGCGCTTCGCGCCACCTTCTCCCTCCGGGAGAAGGCATGGAAATTCTGCGCCGTTCAGGCATCCACAGACCCGGCGACTTACCAACAGCCAATCACGTCCTCCTGACCCCATTCTCGCGCCCGTTAAGATATCGGTTAACCCATGGCCATCGTCCCCGCGCTCGACCTACGTCCGGTCCCTTCCGACCCGGCGCCGCAGCACCTGCCGTCCAACATCGAGGCGGAACAGGCGCTGCTCGGGGTCCTGCTGTATGACAACGCCGCCTATGAGCGGCTGAGCGACAAGCTGGGCGGCAGCCACTTCTTCGAGCCCTTCCATCAGCGGCTGTTCAGCGCGATGGAAAACCACATCCGCAAGGGTCAGCTGGCCGAACCCATCCTGCTGGCCGACGAATTCCGCAACGACCCGGCCTTCCAGGAGCTGGGCGGCCTTCGCTACCTCGCCGACCTCGTGGATCGCGCCCCGCCGGCCGCCAACGTCGGCGACTACGCCCGGGTGGTCTACGAGCTTGCGATCCGACGGGAACTGATCCGCATCGGCGGCGAGATTTCCGTCGAAGCAGGCACACCGGACGCCGAGCGCGACAGCCGCGACCAGATCGAGCTGGCCGAACAGAAGCTCTACAACCTGGCGGAATCCGGAACCGCCTCGACCGGCTTTATCGGCTTCGCCGACGCCCTCCGCGGCGCCGTCGAGATGGCCGCCGAGGCCTACAGCCGCGACGGCGGCCTGGCTGGCATCTCGACCGGCCTGATAGACCTCGACCAGAAGATGGGCGGCCTGCACCCCTCCGACCTTCTGATCCTCGCCGGCCGCCCCTCGATGGGGAAGACCGCCCTGGCGACCAACATCGCCTTCAACGTCGCCAAGGCCTACGCCTGGGAGCCGCAGCCGGACGGCAGCAAGAAGACGGTGAGCGGCGGCGTCGTCGCCTTTTTCTCCCTCGAAATGAGCGCCGAGCAGCTGGCCCTGCGTCTGTTGGCTGATGCCTCCGGCGTCTCCGGCGACCGCCTCCGCAAGGGCGAGATCGACGCCTCCGAATTCGGCCGGGTCCGCGACGCGGCCATGGAGATTCAGGAAGCGCCGCTCTACATCGACGCCACCGGCGGCCTGGCCATCGCCAAGCTGGTGGCCCGATCACGCCGCCTCAAGCGCTCGGTCGGCCTCGACCTGATCGTCGTCGACTACCTGCAACTGCTGACCGGCGGCGAGGGCAAGAGCGATAACCGGGTGCAGGAAGTGTCGATGATCACCCAGGGCCTGAAAGCGCTGGCCAAGGAACTCAGCGTCCCCGTCATCGCCCTGTCGCAGCTCTCCCGCCAGGTCGAGAACCGTGAGGTCAAGCGGCCACAGCTGTCCGACCTTCGCGAGTCCGGTTCAATCGAGCAGGACGCCGACATGGTCATGTTCGTGTATCGCGAAGCCTACTATCTGGGCCGCGCCGAACCGGACAACACCAAGGACCAGGCCAAGCACCTCGAGTGGCAGGAGCGGCTGGATGAAATCCAGAACGTCGCCGAAGTGATCATCGGCAAGCAGCGTCACGGTCCTATCGGTACGGTGAAGCTGCACTTCAACGCGGACCTGACCAAGTTCGGCAACCTTGCCCAGGACGGTCGCTTCGCCAGCCGATTCAAGAGCGACTAGTCAGCCATTTCACTTGACCCATATCGCCGTGGTGAGCGACATCCTGTCGCACACCGTACGGGCGTTCGTTTTGCAGTCTCCGCCGTTCCTCGCACCCTCGCTTCGCAAGGCTATCGGCCCCAGTGTGCGCAGCCGCCTTTTGCTGATGGCGCTCAGCCTGGTGGTGCCGGCCGTGGTGCTGATGGTCATCGTGACCGCCAACGCCTACCGCGAGAGTCAGGCACTCTACGAACAACAGCTGGTCGCCACCACTCGCGCCCTGGGCGTCGCCACCGACCGCCAGATCTCCCAGGGCGTCGCCACCCTGGAAACGCTGGCCCTCTCGCCTGCCCTACAGGATGGCGACCTGGCCGCCTTCGAGCGCCAGGCGCGCGAGACGGTCAAACCGGGCCCAGCCTGGATCCTGCTCGCCGACGAACAACGACAGATCATCAATACCCGTGCCGCGCCCGGCGCCGCCCTGCCCCGTCCCAACCGTAGCGCCGCCGCCTGGAAGGCTCTCTACGAAGGCCGCACCACCGTTTCCAACCTGGTTCCGAGCCAGGTGGTCCCGGGGCCGGTCGTCGCCATCAGCATGCCGGTGGTGGTCAAGGGCAAGCTGTATGGCCTGTCACTGGTCCAGGAGCCCGTGGCCTACGAAAGCATCTTCCGATCCCAGCGCCTGCCCGGGACCTGGACCGGGGCGATCATTGATCGCGATCACCGCCTGATCGCCCGGTCGGTGGACGGCCAACGGCTACGGGGGCGCATGGCCACCAAGGATCTCCGCGCGGGGCTGGCGAAGTCGGCGGAGGGCGTTGTCCTTAGCCACACGCTGACCGGGGTCCCAACGCTGTCGGGGTTCAGCCGTTCGCCCAACTACGGCTGGACCTTCGTCGTCGGGGTGCCGCGCGAAGAAGTCTATGCTGCGGTAACCCAGTCGGTTATCGGCCTGTCGGGGGCCACCGGCCTGCTGCTTGTCCTTGGCCTTCTGCTGGCCGTGGGCTTCTCGGTGCAGATCTCCCGACAGGTTCGCAGTCTGGCCGCCGACGCCGCCCTGATCGCCGAGAACCGCATCGTCGAGACCCGCTCCGACGACCTGACCGAAACCGCCCAGGTCCGCGAGGCCCTGCACCAGGCCTCCCTTGCCCTGCGGGTGCGGGAGGAGGAACGGACCGCCGCCGCCGCCCGCCAGGAGGTGATGATCAACGAGCTGAACCACCGGGTGAAGAACACGCTTGCGATGATCCAGTCCCTGGCCCGCCAGAGCTTCAGCGTCGCCGACCCGGCGGCGCTGGAGACCTTCACCGAACGACTGGTCGCCTTGTCGCGGGCCCACGACCTGCTGACCGAACGGACCTGGCTCAACGCCGACCTCAGCGAGGTCGTGGGCCGCACCCTGGGCCCCTACGGCGAGCGGGCCCGGTTCAGCGGCCCGCCGCTCAGCCTGGCGCCGAACGCCGCGGTGACCATGAGCATGATCCTGCATGAGATGGCCACCAACGCGGTCAAGCACGGGGCCCTTTCAAAGCCGGAGGGCCAGGTCGAGGTGATGTGGACCCTCGATGGCGACCACGGCCTGACCCTGATATGGCGCGAACGCGGCGGTCCGGAGGTCACCAAACCCGGCAATGGCGGGTTCGGCTCCCGGCTGATCACCGCCAGCGTGCAGCACGAGTTCAGTGGCCAGGTACAGGTGGAGCACCTGCCCACGGGCCTGGTCTGCACCCTTGTCGCCCCGTTGGGTCCGCGGCTGATCGGTTAGTCAGCCTCGATCTGCGTCGCACTGGGCGGGAGCGCGACAGAGTCCTCTCCCGACACGGCCCGCGCCACACTGACCATGAAGTCCTGCCGCGCTTTCAGCGGCTGGCGGGTCGCTCCGATCATCACCGCCACGGCATAGACGCGCCCGTCCGGGGCGGTGATCAGGCCGACGTCATTGTAGCCGGTGGCCAGCGATCCCATGACCTGGCCCGTGCCGGTCTTGTGGGCGAGCTTCCAGCCGACCGGCAGCCCCGCACGCAGGCGTCCACCGCCGGTGACACTGCCGCCCATGACGCCCAGCATCTCGGCTGTCGAGTCGGCCGATAGCAGGTCGCCGCGTTGCAGCCGGCTCAAGGCCTCGACGATGCCCAGCGGGGTCGCCGCATCGGGCGGGTCGGCCAGATAGGCGTCCAGCGCGGACTTCCGCTTCGTCACCGGAAGCGCCTCCCGTTCGTCCCAGAACGCGCGGTCGAAACTGTACTCCGGCTTCCAGCTCAGTCCCGCCGCCGCCGTCTGCATCTCGCGCTCGCCAGGTCCAAAGCGGATGCCATCGAGGTTGCGCCCGACAATGGCCACCTGCACGGCGAACGGCCCGCCCAGCCGCTTCACCAACGCGTCGTTGGCGGCGTTGTCGCTCTGCTGCAGCGCCCCCTCCATGAGGCTGCGCAGCGAGGTGGTGTAGCCGGCCTCTCCGACATACTTGCGGATCGGCTGATGAAAGAGGCTGAGATCCGCCTTGCGGACCGTGACCTGCTCATCGAGACCGAGCTCGCCCCGGTCGGCCGCCGCGAGGATGGCCATCGACACCCACAGTTTGCTGACGCTTTGCTGCGGCATCGCCCGGTCGCCGTTGATACTGACCGTCCAGTCGGCGTCCAGCCGCCGCACGGCAATGCCGACGTCGCCCGGGAATTGCAGGGTCAGCGTCCGCAAACGCTGCTCAAGACGGTCGGCCTCGCTCAGGGACCGGATCGGCGGCGCCTGCAACCGATTGGAGATCAGCAGAACGTCGCCCTCGTTGATCGGCGCGGCCGAAGCGCCGGCGAGCACCGCTGCCCCCAGCGCCATCCGTCCCAGCCATGCTCGCAAACGATCGCCCATGACGCATTGAACCACCGCCGGCCCGCCTCGCGAAGTGGCTTGCCGCGAAGGGCGAATTGGCTATGTTGCGCGGCCCCGGTCCAGCCGGGCGATGCGGCCGTAGTTCAGAGGTAGAACGTCAGCTTCCCAAGCTGAATGTCGGGGGTTCGATTCCCCCCGGCCGCTCCAGATTTCCCGACAAATCACAGACTTCATCACCGCCTGGCGTCGTTGCACCCTTGCGGGGCGAGCCGAAGCGTCGTGTGCTGTGCCGCAACAAGAACAGACACGGCATCGGGAGGGCTTCGTGAAAGGTCCGGCGATTTTTCTGGCGCAGTTCGCTTCTGACGAGCCGCCGTTCAACAGCCTGAAGTCCATCGCCGAATGGGCCGGGGGGCTTGGCTACAAGGGCGTGCAGATTCCCACCTGGGACCGACGCCTGTTCGATCTCAAGCTGGCGGCGGAAAGCGACGCCTACTGCGACGAGGTTCGCGGGGTTCTGGCCGATGCCGGCCTCGAGGTTTCCGAACTGTCGACCCACAGTCAGGGGCAGCTGGTCGCGGTTCATCCGGCCTATGACGAGATGTTCGACGGCGGCGTCCCGCGCGAGGTGCGCGGCAATCCCAAGGCCCGTCAGGCCTGGGCCGTTGAACAGGTCCTGCTCGGGGCCAAGGCCTCGCGACGGATGGGCCTCGACGCCCATGTGACTTTCTCCGGCTCGCTGGCCTGGCCCTATCTCTACCCCTACCCGCAAAGGCCAGCCGGCTTGATCGAGGAAGCGTTCGACGAGCTGGGGCGGCGGTGGCGGCCAATTCTCGATGCCTTCGAGGATGTGGGAGTCGATCTCTGCTACGAGGTCCACCCGAGCGAGGACCTGTTTGACGGCACGACGGTGGAGATGTTCTGGGACCGCGTGGACCACCATCCCCGCGCCTGCCTGCTCTATGATCCCAGCCACTTCCTGCTGCAGCAGCTCGACTATCTGGAATACATCGACCTCTACCACGACCGCATAAAGATGTTTCACGTCAAGGACGCCGAGTTCCGGCCGACCGGGCGCCAGGGTGTTTACAGCGGCTACGCGCCCTGGAAGGAACGGGCCGGACGGTTCCGATCGCTGGGCGACGGCCAGATCGACTTCAAGGCCATCTTCTCCAAGTTCGCCCAGTACGGATACCAGGGTTGGGCCGTGCTGGAGTGGGAGTGCGCCCTGAAGGACCCGGTCGAAGGAGCCCGCGAAGGCGCGCCCTTCATCCGCGACCACATCATCAAGGCCACCGGCAAGAGCTTCGATGACTTCCTGGCCACCGGCGTCGATCAGGCGGCCAACTGCAGGATGCTCGGCCTTGACCGCTAGACGGTTGAAGCTCGGCATGGTCGGTGGCGGCGACGGGGCCTTCATCGGCGGGGTGCACCGCATGGCCGCGAGGCTGGACGGCCGTTGGGACCTGGTCGCCGGAGCGTTCAGCAGCGAAGCGGCGCGTTCGCGGGCGTTTGGCCGATCACTGGGGCTGGCCGATGAGCGCTGCTACGGCGACTGGGGCGAGATGGCGAAGGCCGAGTCCGCCCGGCCGGACCGTATCGACGCCGTGGCCATCGTGACGCCCAACCACCTGCACCACGGCCCGGCGAAGGCCTTTCTGGAGTCTGGCATCGCGGTAATCTGCGACAAACCGCTGACAAATACCCTGTCAGACGCGCTGGACCTGGAGGCGGTCGTCAAGCGTTCGGGCGCACCCTTCGTTCTTACCCATAACTACAGTGGCTACGCGATGGTCCGCCAGATGCGGACCATGGTCGCGGACGGCGTGCTGGGCGCCCTTCGTGTCATCCAGGCCGAGTATGCCCAGGACTGGCTGGCCAGTGACCTCACGGGCAACAAGCAGGCCGACTGGCGCGGCGATCCGGCCCGGGCCGGGGCTGGGGGGGCGCTCGGCGATATCGCCACCCATGCCTACCATCTGGCGACCTTCGTGACGGGCGCGACGGCTGAGGCCATCAGCGCCGAGACGTCTCGCTTCGTCCCCGATCGACGCCTCGACGACGACGTGCAAATCCGCCTGCGCTGGGCCGGCGGGGCGCGTGGCCAGCTGTGGGCCAGCCAGGTCGCCATCGGCGTCGCCAATGGCCTGCGCCTGCGGGTGTACGGGGACAAGGCGGCGCTGGAATGGGCGCAGGAGGAGCCGGACCTGCTCCGCTTCAGCCGGCTTGGCGAAGCACCGCAGATGCTGCGCCGGGGCGGACCTGGCCTGTCGCCGTCGGCCATGGCCGCGACCCGCATCCCGTCCGGGCATCCCGAGGGCTATCTCGAAGGCTTCGCCCAGATCTACGCGGACGCGGCCCACCTG
>JANPKF010000402.1:0-4657 GCA_031425895.1 Caulobacteraceae bacterium
CACCGACTGGACCCCAACCCATGTCAGGCCTACATCCCCCGCCATGACGTCGTTCCTGCGTGCTGATCGCTCGACCGCCGTGGCCGTCTGGCTCGGGGTCGTGGCTCTGTTCATCCTGGCCATGGTGGTGGTCGGCGGGGCGACCCGGTTGACCGGGTCAGGCCTCTCCATCACCGAGTGGAAGCCGATCATGGGCGCCCTGCCGCCCATGGGCGACGCCGCCTGGGCCGAGGCCTTCAACAAGTACCGACAGATCCCGCAGTACCAGCTGGTCAACGCCGGCATGACGCTGGCCGAGTTCAAGTACATCTTCTGGTGGGAGTGGGGTCACCGGCTGCTGGGGCGGGTTATCGGCCTGATCTTCGCCATCCCCTTCGTCTACTTCCTGATCCGCCGCCAGATCCCCCGCCGCCTCATCTGGCGCTGCGTCGGCCTGCTGGTGCTCGGTGGCCTGCAGGGTCTTGCCGGCTGGTGGATGGTGGCCAGCGGCCTGTCCGAGCGGGTCTCGGTCGCGCCTGAGCGGCTGACCCTCCACCTGGGCCTGGCTCTCATCCTCTTTGTCGCCGTGGTCTGGACGGCGCTTGACGCCTTCGCCGGCAAGCCGCGCCAGGACAGCGTGACCCGCTGGCGGACCGGCGGTCTGGTCTTTCTCGGAGCGGTCTTCCTGCAATGCCTGCTCGGCGCCCTGGTCGCCGGCACCGACGCCGGCTTCGTCTACAATGACTGGCCGCTGATGAATGGCCGCGTCTGGCCGCAGGACTATGCCGGCGCCGGCGTCTGGCAGACCCTGGCCCACAACCAGGCCTCGGTGCAGCTGCACCATCGCCTCGGCGCCTATGCCCTGGCCCTGGCCACGGTCGTCCTGGTTGCCCTGGCCCTGCGCAGCCGGGGCCTGGCGCGCGAGAGCAAGCAGGCCGCCCTTCTGGTCGGCGGCGTGGTGCTGTTCCAGATCGTCCTGGGCATCGCCACCCTGATGATGGTCGTCCCCCTGTGGCTCGGCCTCCTGCACCAGCTGGGGGCCGTGCTGCTGCTCGCCGCCGCCACCCTGTTCGCCTGGCGCGTCCGGCGGATCTGAATTTCTGCCGGGTAAAATTCTGGCGGGCCGGCGGTCGGGTTAGGCTGCAGCCCGCTTTGACAAGCCCCGGCCTAGGCGGGGAAGCTGTTCCAGGGGCCGGTGACGGCCAGGGTGACGCCCGGGGTCTGGATATTGACGAACATCGTCGATCCGTCCGGCGAGAAACAAGCGCCAGCCAGCTCCGAATTGCCGGCCATCCTGCTGCGGGCGAGGGTGTAGATTCGGCCATCCGGGGTCACGCCCTTCAGGTGGTTGGGCTTGGTCGGAGAATAATTGTCCTCGCAGACGAACAGGTGGCCGCCCGGGCCGACGGCCAGGTTGTCGCCGTAGTCCATCACCCGCTTGTCGCTGGGCTCGACGAACAGCTGGGCCTTGCCGCCGGCTTCGTCCGGCTGTCCCTCGCGCGGGCCGGGGACGTAACGGACGATCTGGCCGAGCTTCGCCGCTCCGCCCGAGGTGCAGGCAAAGTAGAGTTCGCCGTCACCAAAGAAGATCCCCTCGCCGCGGGCGAACAGGGTGGCGCCGGCCGCGTGGCCCCTCTGGCCCAGGTCGTCGTGGGGGTTGTCGACGCCATCGAGATCGATCCAGCGGGCCGCGCGCCAGTCCCCGGCGAACCAGTCGCGGCTCTCCCGGTTGCGGCTGTCGGCCAGCCCGGACAGCGACAGGGCCTGCAGCCGTCCGCCCTTCTGCAACTCGCCCCGGGCGTTGGGCAGCAGGCGATAGAGCAGGCTCTCCTCGGTGTCTTCGGTCAGATAAACAATGCCGGTCGCCGGATCGACGCAGGCCGCCTCATGCTTGAAGCGACCAAGCGCCGTCAGCGGTCGGGCCTCCACCAGGCCCTGGTGAGCGGCGGGCACCTCGAAAACATAGCCGTGATCCTTGCCGGCCGAGGTGGTGGCGCGGGCCGTTGTTTCCTCGCAGCTCAGCCAGCTGCCCCAGGGCGTCACCCCGCCCGAGCAGTTCACCGCCGTACCGGCCAGGCTGAGGTACTGGGCGTCCAGCCTTCCCGAGGCGGGGTCGTAGACCAGGGTTGTCGTACCGCCGGCCGCCGGGCGGTCGTTGCCGATCAGGGCATAGGCGCGCGTCCGGTCGATCCCGGCCGGAATGCCGCCGGCGAAGGCGCTCCGCTTGCCGTCGCCCGGCTGGAGTTCATGATTGCGCACCAGGGCCAGCCGACCGTCCGCCAGCGGCAGGCAGCCCATGCCGTCGAACTTGCCCGGCACGATCAGGCCGTCGCTCATCCGCTCGCCGGCCCTGGACAGGATGCGGTAGGAAAAACCGCGCGGCAGATCGAAGACCCCGGCCGGGTCTGTTTCCAGCGGGCCCCAGGCGGTGACCTCGTTGAGATAGCTCTCGGCCGTCTCGGCCCGGGCCAGTCCGGCGAAGGCGGTCGTGGCGGCAAGGCCGGTGAGAAGGGCGCGGCGGGAAGGGTTCACGGGAGACGCTCCGAGGCGGGTTTCGGCAGGTTCTGGCTAGAGTGATCCTGCGACAGGGGTGTTACAGGGCCGGAAATGTGCGGGTATTATAATACCGTAGGCATGAAGTTGTTATTTTTCAAGGGATTGAGGTTGTTTTCCTGCGCGCATGGCGGTTGACATGCCGCGTGCCACCCCGTACTGACCCGCCCTCACGTCGGGGGCCGCTTGCTCCCGCCTGCAACGGAATTCGAACCCATGATGAAGACCACGGCTTCGCTGAAGCCCGCCGAGGTCGAGAAGAAGTGGATCGTGATCGACGCCGAGAATGCCATTGTTGGCCGTCTCGCTTCGTTCATCGCCATGCGTCTTCGCGGCAAGCATCGTCCTGACTACACCCCGCACGTCGATTGCGGCGACTACGTCGTCGTCCTCAACGCCGACAAGGTGAAGTTCACAGGCCGCAAGCTGGACCAGAAGATCTACTACCGCCACACCGGTCACCCGGGCGGCATCAAGCAGATCACCGCCGGCAAGCAGCTGAACGGCCGCTTCCCCGAGCGTGTCCTGGAAAAGGCCGTCGAGCGCATGCTGCCCAAGGAAAGCCCCCTGGCCCGCGCCCAGATGACCCACCTGCGCATCTACAACGGCGGCGAACACCCGCACGAAGCGCAGAACCCCGAAACCATCGCGTTCAAAGAGATGAACGCCAAGAACGTGCGGAGCGCCTGATGGCCGAAGGTCTCGAAGCCCTGCAAGCTCTGTCGTCGTCGCCTGAAGCGGCCCCGGCTGAGCCCAAGATCGACAAGTTCGGCCGCGCCTACGCGACCGGCAAGCGCAAGAACGCCATCGCCCGCGTGTGGATCAAGCCCGGCAAGGGTTCGATCACCATCAACGGTCGCGACCAGGAGATCTACTTCGCTCGCCCGGTGCTGCGCATGATGCTGGCCCAGCCCTTCCAGGTCTGCGACCGTGTCGGCCAGTTCGACGTCGTCGTCACCGTTGAAGGTTCGGGCCTCAGCGGCCAGGCCGGCGCGGTGCGTCACGGCCTGTCCAAGGCCCTGACCTACTACGAACCCGGCCTGCGCACCCTCCTGAAGCCGCACGGCTTCCTGACCCGCGACAGCCGCGTCGTCGAGCGCAAGAAGTACGGCAAGGCCAAGGCCCGCCGTAGCTTCCAGTTCTCGAAGCGCTAAGGCGCGGACGCAGATACGCGTTTGCGAAAGGGCGCTTCGGGCAACCGAGGCGCCCTTTTTCTTTGTCTGTTATGGAGGCGAGCATGAGTGATCCGAAGATCTTCATCGATGGCGAAGCCGGCACCACCGGCCTGCAGATCCGCGAACGGCTGGAAGGCCGCACGGATATCCAGCTCGTCTCGATCGATCCGGCCCGCCGCAAGGACGCCGACGCCAGGGCCGAGCTGCTCAACGGCTCGGACCTGGTCATTCTCTGCCTGCCGGACGACGCGGCGCGTGAAGCCGTGAGTCTGATCGCCAACCCGGCTGTAAAGGTCATCGATGCCTCGACCGCCCACCGGGTGGCCGACGGCTGGACTTACGGCTTCGCGGAGCTGCCGGGCCAGCGCGCCGCCATCGCCGCCTCCACCCGGGTCAGCAATCCCGGCTGCTATCCGACCGGCGCCATCGCCCTGATCCGGCCGCTGGTCGACGCCGGCCTCCTGCCCGCCGACTACCCGATCACCGTCAACGCCGTCAGCGGCTACAGCGGCGGCGGCAAGGCGATGATCGCCGAGTTCGAAGGGGAGGGCGCCGAGGCCTTCCGCATCTACGGTCTGACCCAGAGCCACAAGCACGTTCCCGAGCTGCAGAAGAACACCGGCCTGACGTTGCGGCCCTTCTTCGCCCCCAGCGTCGGCCGCTATGCTCAGGGCATGATCGTCGAAGTTCCGCTGTTCCTTGAGCGGCTGAACGGCAAGCCCAGCCTGGCCGATCTCGAGGCCGATCTGAAAGCCGCCTACGCCGGCGAGGCCTTCGTCACCGTCGAGGACACGGCGAGCGTCACCGGCCTGGAGCCCGAGGCCCTGAACAATACCAACCGTATGCAGCTGTTCGTCTTCGGCGGAAGCGGCCAGGCCCGCCTGGTCGCCCGGCTCGACAACCTGGGCAAGGGCGCGTCCGGCGCGGCGGTGCAGAACATGAACCTGATG
>JANPKF010000403.1:0-11930 GCA_031425895.1 Caulobacteraceae bacterium
GATCAGCACCACCAGGGTCAGCACCGTCACCGAGCCCAGCGCGGTGATGTCCATCAAGGCCGTGCGCAGCCACAGGGGCCCGACGGACTTGGTCGGATCGTCGGTCATCCGCAGCAACAGCAGCAGCGACTGGTCGATAGCGCGGGTCTCGCCCTCGGACACCTCATCGGCGATATCGAGAAAGGCCCAGACCCCGACCGAGGCCACCAACAGGGCGCAGACAGCAGCCAGTTCGCGCCGCGCCGCGCCGCTGGCCAGCCTGGCCAGGCCGCGCCAGTCCCGCGCCTGCAACAATTCCTTGCGATTCATGCACTCGATCCCAAGCCTGCCCCGATCCGAGCCCGGATCAGGCAGGCTGCACACAAAAGAACCACGCGATATGCATCGCGTGGTGGCGAACATCTGTTTGCCGAACGCGCCAAACGCGGTATCGAACCATCAACATGGCCGACCTTATCGACACCCCCGCCGCCGCCGATCCCCTGCTGAGCCTGGTTCCGGACAAGCAGGTTTCCATCCGTGACGTCTTCGGCGTCGACAGCGACATGAAGGTGCCCGCCTTCAGCCATCGCGACAGCCACGTGCCGGACATCGACGAGTCCTACAAGTTCGACCCGCAGACGACGCTGGCCATCGTCGCGGGCCTGGCCTTCGACCGCCGCGTCATGGTCCAGGGCTATCACGGCACCGGCAAGTCGACCCACATCGAACAGGTCGCCGCCCGCCTCAACTGGCCGCTGGTCCGGGTCAATCTCGACAGCCACGTCAGCCGCATCGACCTGATCGGCAAGGACGCCATCGTCCTGAAGGACGGCAAGCAGATCACCGAATTCCGCGAAGGCATCCTGCCCTGGTGCCTGCAGCGCCCGATGGCGCTGGTCTTCGACGAATACGACGCCGGCCGCCCGGACGTGATGTTCGTCATCCAGCGGGTGCTGGAAGCCGGCGGCAAGCTGACCCTGCTCGACCAGAACAAGGTCATCCGCGCCAACCCCTATTTCCGCCTGTTCTCGACGACCAACACCATCGGTCTGGGCGACACCACGGGCCTCTACCACGGCACCCAGCAGATCAATCAGGGCCAGATGGACCGCTGGTCGATCGTCACCACGCTCAACTACCTCGACCACGACGTCGAGGCCGAGATCGTCCTGGCCAAGAACCCGGGCTATGCCAACGCCGAGGGCCGCCGCACGCTTGCCGCCATGGTCCGCGTCGCCGACATGACCCGCAACGCCTTCATGAACGGCGACATCTCGACGGTCATGAGCCCCCGCACCGTCATCACCTGGGCCCAGAACGCCAAAATCTTCGGCGGCGACATCGGGCTGGCGTTCCGGATGACCTTCCTCAACAAGTGCGACGAGCTGGAGCGGCCGACGGTGGCGGAGTTCTACCAGCGGGCGTTTGGCGAGGACCTGCCGGAGAGTGCGGCGCGGGTGAAGGTGGCTTAGGCCGCCTGCGCCAAACTCAGCATATTCCCCTCACTGTCCGGGAAGAAGGCGACCTTGGCCGCCCCGTCCGGTGAGGTCCATACGCCCAACGCATCCTGGCCCATGCCCTCATAGACGGTCATGACGACGCCCTTCTCGGTTAGCGCAGTGACCGCCGCGACGATGTCCGGCACGTTCCAGCCGACCACCGGGTGCCCGCCCGGCTTCCAGCCCGGCAGGGCGGTCATGCGGATTTCCGCGCCCGCCCCGAAGGTCAGGAAGTCGCCGAAGCCGTCGCTGCTCTTGAGAGTCAGGCCGAGGACGTCCTGGTAGAAGGCCAGGGCGCGGGCGCGGTCGATAACCTGGACGAAAGCCACCGGGGTGGCCGAGGGGGTGATGGTCATGGCTGTGTGATCTCCCGTTTGGAGCGAGACTGCGGGGCTCGATGCGGCTTCGCAATCGCCCGAAAGGGTGATTTCGCGGCCCGCCTGACGACAGCGCGGTATTTCTGGTCCATCCACCTTGTGAATGCTATCTTCCCTTGGCTCTCAAGGAAGATTGCCATGGCCATCAACATCAAGGATCCGGCGACGGAAGGCGTGGTCCGGGAACTGGCGACAGCGACGGGCGCCAGCATCACCGACGCCATCCGCGCCGCCGCCCAGGCCGCGCTGGACACCGTCAAGGCCGAGCGTGAAGCCGACCGGGCCAGACGGCTCAGCGCGATCCAGACTCTGATGGCCGACGTCGCCAGAATGCCAGTCGCCGACGACCGGCCCATCGCGGTCATCCGCAAGGACCTGTCGGGCGGCCTGTGACCATCGTCGTCGACAGCTCGGCCCTGATCGCCATCCTGTTTTCCGAGCCGGAGGGGGCGGCCTTCGCGCGCCTGCTCGTCGAGGCCGACGATGTCGCGGTTTCGGCCGTGACCCTCCACGAGACCCGGCTGGTCTATGCCAAGCGCATGGTTGCTGCCGACCAGACGAGGCTCGACGAGCTTCTGAGGCTCGTCCGCGCAAGCATCCGGCCGTTCGACGAGGAGCAGTCCGACATCGCCTTCAAGGCCTTCACCCGCTTCGGCCAGGGGCGCTATGGCCTGAACCTCTGCGACTGCGCGTCCTACGCCCTGGCCAGGTCCCTCGACGCGCCCCTGCTCTTCAAGGGCGAAGACTTTGCCCGCACCGACATTGCGCCGGCCACCGACCGCCATGTGTAACAACTACGCCAACCACATCCCCATCGACGAGATCTTCGAGATCTTCAGCGAGAGCCGCTTTCCGCTGGTCTTCCCTTCCGGCCCGCCCAACCTCGAGCCGAACGACGACATCCGCCCGACCGAGGCAGCGCCGGTGATCCTGCCCCAGGGCGACCACACGACCCTGGTCCGCCTCAAATGGGGCCTGTTGCCCAGCCAGCCCAGGCGGCCGCCGGTGATCAACATGCGCTCGGAGGGGCGGCGGTTCGAGCAGGGTCGTTGCCTGATCCCGGCCTCGTCCTTCTTCGAGTTCACCGGCGAGAAATACCCCAAGACCCGCTGGCGCTTTTCCCGCGCCGACGGCGACTGGTTCTGCTTCGCCGGCTATCAGAATGGGGGCGACGACGCCCGCTTCAGCCTGCTGACCGTCGATCCCGGCCCCGACATCGCCCCGACCCACGACCGCCAGCCGGTGGTTCTGGACCGCGCCGACTGGGACCGCTGGCTGGCCGGCGACGCGGGTCTGCTCAAGCCCTCGCCGGCCGGGACCTGGGTCATCGAGGAAGCGCCGCGAGAGGCGAAGGGCTCGCTGCTGTAGCCATCGTGCGTCCTTCGACACGCCCGCTGCGCGGGCTGCTCAGGATGACTTGCCGGGGAGAGGGGCACAAAGGTCGGTCATGCTGAGCAGCGGCCGCAGGCCGCGTGTCGAAGCACGCAAACCTAGTTCCGGAACAGCTGCAGGATCAGGTTGGGCTGCTGGTTGGCGATGCTCAGCGCCTGGATAGCGAGCTGCTGCTTGACCTGCAGGGCCTGGAAGCGGGCGCTTTCCTTGGCGAGGTCCGCATCGACCAGTCGGCCGATGGAAGTTTCCAGCGTGTCCTGCAGCTTGCTGATGAAGTTGGCATGGGTGTCCAGCGCCTTGGACCCGGTGCCCAGCTTGGCCACCGCCCCGTTCACACCCTTGAGGGCGTTGTCGAGGTTGGTCAGGTCGGCGGCGGTCACCGTCGTCAAATCGGCCAGCGTGCCGCTGAGCAGGCCGCCCGTGGTCGACAGGTCGACGTGGTCGACGTTGATGCTGTCGGTCGCCGCCGCGTTGGCCAGGGCGCGCACGTTGCCCGAGCTGCCCGACGAAATCAGGCTGACGCCGTTGAAGGTGGCGTTGGAGGCGGTCAGGTCGATCTGCTTGCGCAGGGCCACATAGTCGGCGCTGATCGCGGCCCGGTCGCTGGCGTTGAGCGAGGGGTCGGCGGCCGCCAGCATCTTCTCCTTCATCTGGCTGAGGAGATCGCTGATGGTTTCGCCGCCGCTGACCGCCACATCGACGATCGACTGGCCCCGCTGCAGCGAGCCGGTCACGGCATTGAGGGACTTCATCTCGGCCCGCTGGCCCTGGGCGATCACCCAGGTGGCGGGGTCGTCCTTTACCGACGAGATTTTAAGGCCGGTGCTGATGCGGCGCGTCACCTCGGCGAGCTCGCGGTTGACGGCTCCCAGGTTCTGCAGCGCGATCATCGCGCCATGATTGGTGTTCACGCTCAGCATGGCCGGCCCGTTCTGGAATCCGCCTGAGCGGAAGGGCATTTTGCCCCGTCCCGACTGATAGCGCGGAATGGGTTACCCGCCGGTGAAAGGCCAGAAGAGCGATATCAGGAGCGGCGCGACAAGGAGGATGATCAGCGACAGCGGCGCCCCCAGACGGGCGTAGTCGCCGAACCGGTAGCCACCCGGCCCCATGACCAGGGTGTTGCACTGGTGACCGACAGGGGTGAGGAAGTCGCAGCCCGCCCCTACGGCCACCGCCATCAGGAAGGGGTCCGGGTTGAGACCCAGTTGCTTGGCCAGGCCCATGCCGATCGGGGCGACGATCAGCACAGTGGCGGCGTTGTTGAGGAAGGGGGTGGCGATCATCGCCACGGCCATCATGGCGGTGAGGGTGACCAGCGGCGGCATGCCGTGGAAGGCGCCCGAGAGGGCCGCGGCAATCAAATCCGCCCCGCCGCTCTTGGAGATGCTGTCGCTGACCGGGATCAGGGCGGCGACGAGGATCAGCACCGGAGCGTCGAGGGCCGCATAGGCCTCTCGCATGCGCAGGGCGCCCACCGCGACGACGAGGACGGCGGCGATGAAGAACCCGGCGGCGACGGGCAGCAGACCGGTGGCCACGACGATCATGGCCCCGACCAGGATCACGGCCGGCGCGATGGCGTGGCGGATGCCGCCCAGCCGCACTTCCCGCTCGGCCAGGGGCAGCAGGCCCAGCGCCTTGAGGGCCTCGGGCAGGGACTGCTCGCTGCCCTGCAGGACAAGGATGTCGCCGCTCTTCAACCGGGTCGACGACAGCGGCCCACGCATCCGGTAGCCGCTGCGGCTGACGCCGATCAGGTTGACGCCATGGGCCTCGTGCAGGGCGAAGCTCTTGGCGCTCTCGCCGATCAGGTCGCTGTCGGCGCCGATGACCGCCTCGACCACGCGGACCTCGTCGGTCGGCTCTGCCAGGGCGACCGGCCGGTCGGTGAGGGAGAGTTTCAAGCCCGCCCGGACGATCAGTTCGTTGAGTTCCTGCTCCTCGCCCTCGAGCAGCAGGGTGTCGCCTGGCAGGATCTTGCGGTTGGGGTGCGGGGCGGTGATCCGCTTGTTGGCGCGCAGAATGGCCACCACCTTGTTGGAACCGTCGCCGAACCTCTGAATGTCGGAGACGCGGCCCGCTTTCCAGGTCCAGCCGGCCGGGACCTGGACCTCGGTCATGTAGGCGTTGGCGGCCAGGGCGGCGTCGACGCTGATGCTGGCCTTGCGATCCTTGGGCAGCAGCCGGTAGGCGAAGCTCAGATAGACGATGGCGATCACGGTCAGAATGATGCCGACCGGGAAATAGTCGAACATTCCGAATGGCGTGCCGGTCGCTTCGCCCCGCACTTCGGAGACGATGATGTTGGGCGAGGTGCCCACCAGCACAGCCAGACCGCCGACCAGGCTGGCGAAGCTCATCGGCATCAGCACGCGGCTGGCCGGGGTGTTGGTGCGTTTGGCGATCTGCAGCGCTGTGGGCATCATCAGGGCCAGAGCCCCGACGTTCTTGCTGAGCATGGACAGCAGGGCCGTGGCGGCGCTGAACACCGGCACCTGGGATTTTTCCGACCTCAGTCGCGGGACCAGCGGCGCCAGGATGGTGTCGACCAGCCCTGACCGCGCCACCGCGGCGCTGAGCACCAGGGCGCTGGCAATGATGATGACGATGTCGTTGGAAACCCCGTCGAAGGCGCTCTTGATCGGGATCACCCCGATGACGATGCCGACCGCCAGCGCTCCAAGCGCCACGAGATCATACCGCCAACGTCCCCAGATGAAGACGATCACAGTCAGGCCGACCAGGCCGAAAGACAGCGCCTGCTGCAAGGTCATATGAAGCGCCCCCATTCGACGGGGTAACGCCACCCGATCCTTGAGGTTCCTAGGTGACCAGCGGCGAACCAGCGGTTGGGTAGCCGCCGCCGTGCGCTTCGGCCGGAACGTCCGACGGGTCTTTCTTCGGCCCGGTCGGTCCGCGCAGGGTCATCTTGTAGTCGCGCCAGCGCACGGACCGGTCCTTGCGGATCAGCCACCGACCGAAGCCGACGATGTCCTCCAGGATGGTGTACATCACCGGCACGAACAGCAGGCTGAGTAGGGTCGAGGTGATCAGGCCGCCGATCACGGCGATGGCCATCGGCTGGCGGAACTCGACGTCCTCACCGAGACCCAGGGCCACCGGCAGCATGCCGGCGCCCATGGCCACGGTGGTCATCAGGATGGGCCGCGCCCGCTTGTGGGCGGCGTCCATCATGGCGTCGTAGCGGTTCTGGCCGGCGTTGCGCGCCTCGATCCCGTACTCAACCAGCAGGATCGAGTTCTTGGCCGCGATGCCCATCAGCATCAGGAGGCCGATCAGGGCCGGCATGGACAGATTGGTGTCGGTGATCAGCAGGGCGAAGAAGGCCCCGCCCAGGGCCAGCGGCAGGGCCATCTGGATGGTGATCGGATGCAGGAAGCTTTTGAACAGCAGCACCAGCACCGCGTACATCAGCAGGATGCCGGTGATGAAGGCGGTCGCGAAACCGACGCCGAGCTCGGCAAAGGCCTCGACATCGCCCGAGGGCTGGACCGACACCCCGGCGGGCAGGTTCGTCATCGAGGGCAGCGCCTTCACCGCCTTGTCGGCGTCGCCCAGCGCCATGCCCGCCAGTTCGGCGGTGATGGTGGCGTTGCGACTGCGGTCCAGCCGGTCGATCTGACTGGGTCCGGCCCCGAAGGTGATGTCGGCTACGGCCGACAGCGGCACAGCCGCCCCGGACGCGGTCGGCACACGCAGGTTCTGGATGACCCCCAGCTCCTCGCGGGCGTCCTCGGTCAGGCGCAGGCGGATGGGTATCTGGCGGTCGCCGAGATTGAACTTGGGCAACAGCTGGTCGATGTCGCCAAGCGTTGCGACGCGCACCGCCTGGCTGATGTCGTTGGCCGAGACGCCCATGCGGGCGGCGACGTCGGGTCTGGGCGTCACCAGGATTTCGGGCCGGGCGATGTCGGCGGTGTTGACCACGTTGGCCAGGCCCTCGAGGCCGCGCATCTCCTGCTCGACCGCTCGGGCGGCGCGGGCGAGGGCTGCGCCGTCGTCGCTGGTCAGGGTGACGTTGTAGAGCGGGGCCGAGCCGTCGACGCCGAAGCGGATGCGGACGCCGGGGATATCCTTCAAGCTCTTGGCGACGTCCTGCTCGAACTCCTGCTGGCTGAGCTCGCGATCGTGCTTGGGCACCAGGTTGGCCGTCACCGCCGCCCGCCGCACGTCGCCCAGCGCCGCGCCGGAGCCGCCCGGGCCGGTGGCTGAAAGACCGGCGCCGACGCCGCCGTAGACGCTCTTCACTTCAGGCCGGGCCTTGAGGGTCTCGGTGATCCGCAGGACCACCGCGTCGGTGTCCTCGATGGTTGAGCCCGGCGGCAGCTCCACGCTCATGGCGCTGTAGCCCTGGTCGCCGGCCGGAATGAACTCACCCGGCACCAGGGTGGCGACGAAGATGGACAGCACGAAGAAGACGGTGCCGGCGGCGAAGGAGACGACCCGGTGCTTCATGCCCCAGGCCAGCGACGTCAGGTAACGACCCATCCAGAACGGATCCTTGTGGTCGTTCATCTTGCTGGTCCGCTTGAGCAGATAGGCGCTCATCAACGGGGTCAGCATGCGGGCCACGACCAGGGAGAACAGCACTGAGACGCAGGCGGCCAGGGCGAAGCTCTTGAAAAACTGCCCGACAACGCCCGGCATGAAGCCGACCGGCGCGAACACCGCGATGATGGTCGCCGTTGTCGCCACCACCGCCAGCCCGATCTCGTCGGCCGCCTCCATCGAGGCCTGGTAGGGCGACAGATTGTACTGCTGCATATGTCGGACGATGTTCTCGTTCTCGACGATGGCGTCGTCGACGTGGATGCCGATGGTCAGCGACAGGGCCAGCAGGGTGACGACGTTGAAGGTCTGGTCCAGTGGCGCGAGGATGGCGAAGGTCGGGATCAGAGACAGCGGGATGGCCGTCGCCGTGATCAGGGTCGCCCGCCAGTCGCGCAGGAACAGGAAAACCACGGCCACCGCCAGCACGGCGCCGAGGACCAGGGCCTCGACCGAGGCGAAATAGCTGGCCTCGACGTACTGCACGGTCGAGGTGACCTCCTGGATGTCGAGGTCCTTGCGCTCTTCATCGATCTTCTCGACCGCCGCGCGCACGGCCTTGCCGGCCTTCACCTCACTGCCGTCGCGGGTGCGGAGCATGGAGAAGGAGACGACCTCCTGGCCGTCAAACCGGGCCCGGATGCGCGGCTCGGTCCAGCTGTCGGTGACCGCGCCGAGGTCGCCCAGCCGCACGCTGCGGCCGCCGCCAAGGACGATACGCTTGTCGGCGAGTTGTTCGATGGTGTCGGCGCCACCGAGCGTGCGGATGGCGCGCTCCTCGCCCCCGACCGTGGCCCGGCCGCCGGGCAGGTCGGCATTGATCGTGCGCAACGTCTGGCTGACCTGGGCCGCCGTCACGCCTTGCGCCTCAAGCTTGCGGGGATCCAGCTCGACGCGGACCTCGCGCGAAACCCCGCCCTCGCGGGTCACCTGGGCGATGCCCGGAATGGCCAGAAGGCGCTTGGAGATGTCGTTGTCGACAAACCAGCTCAGCTGTTCGGGGTTCAGGCTGCCCGAGCGCACGACATAGGTGATCAGCGGCTGGCCGGAGATGTCGATGCGCCGGACGATGGGCTCGGGAATGTCCTGCGGCAGGTCGGCGCGCACCGAGGCGACGGCATTGCGCACGTCGTTGGTCGCCCGCTCCAGGTCGACGCCGATCTCGAATTCGACGCTGGTGTTGGACACCCCGTCGCCGACCGTCGAGCGCACGTGACGCACGCCGTTCAGGCCAGTCAGGGCGTCCTCGATGATGCGGGTGACCTGGCTTTCCAGTTCCGGCGGCGCGGCCCCGGGCTGGCCGGCGGAGACGACAACCAGCGGAAAGTCGATGTCCGGGAAATTGTTGACCCGCATCTGCAGGAAGCCCTGCACGCCGGCGATCGTCATGATAATGAACATCAGGACGACCGGGATCGGGTTCTTGATCGACCAGGCGGAGATGTTGCGGAACATCGGTGGGCCCCTAGCGCTTGGGCTGGGCGGCGACCACGCGGACATGGTCCCCGTCAGCCAGGAACCCGGACCCGCCGACCACCACGCGCTCGCCGTTCTTAAGGCCGGCGGCGATCTCGACGCTTTCGCCGACCCGGGCGCCGGTTGTCACTTCGCGGAAATGAGCGACGGCCTGAGCGTCGATGACGTAGACGCCGGCCTTGGAATTGCGGAACACCACCGCCGACTGCGGCAGGACCAGGGCCGGCTGATCGCCGACGTCGATGCTGGCCTTGGCGAACATGCCGGGCCGGAAGCTTTGCGGCGAAGCCAGGCTTACGCGGGCCAGGCCGACACGGGTCTGGGCGTCGACGCGGGGGGTGACCAGGCGCAGGACGCCGCCGGTCTGGCCGCCCTCGTCGCCGGTGATGGCGGCCGGCATGCCCGGGCGCAGCAGGTTCAGCTGGGCCTCCGGCACTTCGCCGGCCAGTTCCAGCCGGCCATCGCGCACCAGGCGGAACAGCTCGGCGCCGGGCTGGACGATCTGGCCCTTGACCACGGTGCGGCTGGAGACCCGGCCGCTGACCGGGGCGCGAAGATTGGTCTGGTCGAGCTGGGCGGCGGCCGAGGCGGCCTGGGACTGGGCCTGGGCCAGACCGGCCGAAGCGGTGCGCTGGAGGGCCAGGGCATGGTCCAGCGCGGCCTGGGACAGATATCCCCGGCTCTTGAGCTCCTGCGAGCGACCGAGCGCGGCTGTGGCTTCGGACAGTGTCGCCTGCGCCGATTGCACACCGGCCTGCGCCTGCCTGAGGGCGGCGCGCTGCAGGGTGTCGCTCATCTTGACGATCAGCTGGCCCTGGCGAACCCAGTCACCCTCGTCGGCCAGCACCTGAATGGCCGTCAGCCCGCCGGTCTCGGCGCCGACGATGACTTCGTTCCAGGCTGTGACGGTGCCGGACACCTCGACCCGCCGGGGAAGGGTCTGCAGGGTGGCGATGGCGGCGGTGACCGTTTGGGCGGACTTTGGCTTGGGCGCCTCTTCCTTCTTGCCACAGGCAACCAGCGGCATCGCCAACACGAGGGCGATCGTCACTGCGAAGGTCCGCATCCGGCGAGGCCGGTCGGTATAGGCGCGCACTTGGAGCTCCCCAGTCTGTGCAGACGTCACGGGGTATCTAGGCCCTTGCGGTCATTTCGCAACCGCGAAGGGGCCCGTACATACCCAAGGACGGCCGACCACAGCCGGTTCCGACAGGCTGCTGACAAAATAGGGACAGGCAGGCGACGGCATGGCGTGCTCGCACCCGCCGCGATTTGTGCTAGACGCGCCCCACCATGACCACCCCGCCTATCGACAAGATCCGCAACTTCTCCATCGTGGCCCACATCGACCACGGCAAGAGCACGCTCTCCGACCGCCTCATCCAGCAGACGGGCGGCCTGACCGCGCGCGAGATGACCGAGCAGGTCCTCGACAATATGGACATCGAGAAGGAGCGCGGAATCACCATCAAGGCGCAGACCGTGCGCCTCAACTACAAGGCCAAGGACGGGGAAACCTACGTCCTGAACCTGATGGACACCCCCGGCCACGTCGACTTCGCCTATGAGGTCAGCCGCTGCCTGGCCGCCTGTGAAGGCTCGATCCTGGTGGTCGACGCCAGTCAGGGCGTCGAGGCCCAGACCCTGGCCAACGTCTACCAGGCGATCGACAACAATCACGAGATCGTGCCGGTCCTCAACAAGATCGACCTGCCGGCCGCCGAGCCCGACCGCATACGCCAGCAGATCGAGGACGTCATCGGCCTCGACGCCAGCGACGCCGTGCTGTGCAGCGCCAAGAGCGGCGTCGGCATCGACGACGTGCTGGAAGCCATCGTCACCCGCCTGCCTGCCCCCAAGGGCGACCCGGACGCGCCGCTCAAGGCCCTGCTGGTCGACGCCTGGTATGATGCCTACCTCGGCGTCATCGTGCTCGTCCGCATCTTCGACGGCTCGCTGAAGGCCGGCCAGCGGATCAAGATGATGAACGCCGGCAAGACCCACCTGGTGGACCGGGTCGGGGTCTTCCAGCCCAAGAACACGCCGGTCGACAGCCTCGGCCCGGGCGAGGTCGGGTTTTTCACCGCCCAGATCAAGGAAGTGGCCGACGCCGCCGTCGGCGACACCATCACCGACGAGAAGAAGCCGACGGCCCAGGCCCTCACCGGCTTCAAGGAAGTTCAGCCGGTGGTGTTCTGCGGCCTGTTCCCGGTCGACGCCGCCGACTTCGAAGACCTGCGCGCCGCCATCGGCCGGCTGCGCCTGAACGACGCCAGCTTCTCCTACGAGATGGAAACCAGCGCCGCGCTGGGCATGGGCTATCGCTGCGGCTTCCTCGGCCTGCTGCACCTGGAGATCATCCAGGAACGCCTCAGCCGCGAATACGATCTCGATCTCATCACCACCGCGCCCAGCGTGGTGTACCGCATCGAACTGTCCGCCTCGCGCAGCGACGAGGCGCGCGAGATCACCCTGCACAACCCGGCGGACTATCCCGATCCCAGCCGCATCGCCGCCATCGAGGAGCCGTGGATCAAGGCGACGATCTACACGCCCGACGAATATCTCGGCTCGATCCTCAAGCTGTGCCAGGACCGGCGCGGCGTGCAGCGCGGGCTGACCTATGTCGGCG
>JANPKF010000404.1:0-3431 GCA_031425895.1 Caulobacteraceae bacterium
GCCCGGGCCATCAGGGCGGCGGCGTCGAGGCCGGCATCGGTCAAAACCTTCGCCACCACCTCGGGGTCGCCCATGTTCTGGCCGTCTTCCCACATGGCTTTGAGCACCACCTCCATGTAGCGCTCGCCCACACCTTCCAGGCCCGCCGCGACGAAGGTGCGCATGATCAGCAGGGTGTTGATGGGGAAGTTCGGGTTCATGCGGAACTTCGTCAGGCCATGTCTGGCGACGAACCGCCGGCTCTCCAGCATCTCGTAGTCCATCTTGCCCTTGATGCCGCCGAAGGCGGTGAAGGGCGCCTGGTTGCCTGTGGCCTTGAACAGGCCGCCGAGCAGGCAGGGGATGACGTTCAGGGTGGCCCCGGTGCGCTCCAGGATACCCGGGATGACCATGCTGGCCATGTAGGCGTTGGGGCTGGCGAAATCGAAGATGAAGTCCAGTTGCTTGGTCATGGAGGCGGTCCTTGGTTTGCGTCCGTCGACACGCCCGCTGCGCGGGCTGCTCAGGATGACTAGGTTGGGTTGGGCTCACAAAGGTCAGTCATGCTGAGCAGCGGCTGCAGGCCGCGTGTCGAAGCACGCACGGGCGCTACCAGGTCTCCGTCCAGGGGCGCAGGTCGATCTCGAAGGTCCAGGCCGAGCGGCCCTGGTTGTGCAGCCAGACATAGTTGCGGGCGATCTCGTCGGGGTCGAGGATTTCACCGCGCGCCAGGCGTTCGTCGGCGTCGGGCATGCGCTCGCGGGTGAAGACGCCATCGATGCTGCCGTCGCAGATGATGTGGGCGATGTGGATGCCCTGCGGCCCCAGTTCGCGGGCCATCGACTGGGCCAGGGCGCGCAGGGCGTGCTTGGCGCCGGCGAAGGCGGAAAAGCCCTCGCGGCCGCGTACGCTCGCGGTGGCTCCGGTGAACAGGATGCTTCCCCGGCCGCGCGGGACCATGACCCGGGCGGCTTCGCGCCCGGTGAGGAATCCCGCCAGGGCGGCCATCTCCCAGACCTTGGAATAGACCCGGGTGGTGGTGTCGCGGATGTTGAAGTGGACGTTGGCCCCGATGTTGAAGACGACCACCTCCAGCGGACCGATCTCGGACTCGATGCGGTCGAACAGGGCAGTCATCTCGGCTTCGTCGCGGGCGTCGACGCCCATGGCGTAAGCCTCGCCGCCCTCGGCGCGAATCTCGGCCGCGAGGGCCTCCAGCTGGTCGAGGTTGCGCGGCCGGCGGGTCATGACCACGGCCATACCCTCCTTCGCGAACGCCTTGGCGATAGAGCCGCCGACGCCGATCCCGGCGCCGACGACGAGGCAGACCTTGCGGTCGGACATGAAAGCCTCCTGACGAAACGGCCGGTAAGTTCTCTTTAAAAACTTACACTGTCAACCATCGTCGTCTAGGGCTCGACATAGCCCTTCGCCCGCAAGCTCAGCTGGCCGCCACGCGGATCGTCGGCGAAGAAAAGACCGCCGCGCCGGCGCGAGTGATCGGGCACATAGTCGAAGCTGGCCTCGGCCATTTCGGGGTCCTTGCCCGCCAGGATGAGTTCGCCCTCGACGGCGACCTGGGCGGCCGGCGAGCCGCCGCTGTTGATCACCTCAATCTCGACCAGCCAGCCGTCTTTGACGGCATGGACCTGCCGCGCCTCTACGGTGATGGCGGGCGGCGAGGGATCGCCGAACAGAGCCTCATGGCCGACCACCCCGGCGGTGAGCAGCACCAGCAGGAGGCCCAGGCCGCCGGCCATCCATTCCAGTAGAGGCGTGCCGCGGGCCCCGGGGCTGACGCGGGGTCTGGTCCTGGCGGGGGCGGGCTTGCGGGCCATCAGATCACCAGTCTGGCGGTGGCGGCCCCGAGGCCGGCGGGAAAGCCGAGGACGACGGTCATCATGGCGATCTCGTGCAGGGCTGTCCCCTCCAGCCGCCCGAACGCCCACAGGCAATAGAGGCTGATGGCCAGGGCGATGCCGTAGCCGGGCAGGGTGAAGGCCCGCAGGGTGTGGCCCAGGGTATGGTCGCCCCGCCGTTCGGGCTGGCCGGGGAAGCCCAGGCCATAGACGAAGCCGTGCAGCAACAGGACGGTCACCGCCATCAGGGCCAGGCCGTGCCAGGGAGTCATCGAATAGGCGATGAGGACCATCTCCTCGGTCGGGGCGACGCTGAAGGCCAGGAAGATGGCTCCGACCGACATCAGGAACAGCCGACCGGGATAGCCGATATGCTCCTTCTGTCGCTGGCCGCCGTCGCGCTTGCCGTCGCCGAACTGCTTGCCGGCGACCAGCGCCCCGATGCCGGCCGGGATCGCGCAGACGGCCAGCTTGCCGACGACCTCGCCAAGGGTCAGGCCACCGCTGATCTGGCCGAGCAGCAGGAGCGCGGCGAGCGAAACCACCATCCCGACCGTGAAGGCGGCGAGGGCGTCCAGCACCTCGTCCAGCAGGCGGAAGGTCCGCTCGAAGCCGGCATAATAGGAAAGGCCCAGCAGCATCGGTCCGGCCGAGCCGATGAAGACCAGCAGCCGCCAGCGCTCCATCGAATGGCCGAGCGACCACATCTCCATGGTCATCAACAGGGGAAAGGCGAACAGCAGCGCTCCGCCGGCCGCCCGGGCCAGGCTGGTCAGGTAGTCGAGGTTGGCCGGCCCCGACAGAAGAGCACTCGCTTGCTTGGCCATCGGCCCTCCGTGCGGCTGGTTGAGCGGTCAGGGCCCTGAATCGTTCCCCGGTGGCGGGCCGCGCCAGTTGCGCTGGATCTCCTCCATCGCCCGGCGCCAGCGGGCCCGCAGGATCGGCGGGCGTTCCGGATAGCGCTGCTCGAGAAAGTCGGCGGCGACCACGCGATCGGTTCGGAAGTTGCGGAAGTCGGCCCGCATCTCGCACCAGGCGACCAGGTTGCGGGTGGTGTCGCGATAGCCGATGGCGATCGGCCAGACGATGCGGCGGCTCTCGCGGCCCTGCTCGTCGGCGTAGGTGAGCTCGACCTTGTGGCCGGCGTGGATGGCGGCGCGCAGCCGGGCCATGTCCAGCCCGTCCACCAGGTTGGCGAACTTGGGCGGCGTGCGCGTGGCGGGGTCGAGCAGCATCGGCCGCAGGTGGGCAGGGACGGTGGCGGCGATCTTGGCCACCAGGTCCTGCGCCGCCCGGGCCAGGGCCGGGTCGCCCCGGCTGGCCACCCATTGCGCGCCCAGCACGGCGGCCTCGACCTCGTCGGCGGTCAGCATCAGGGGCGGCATGTCGAAGCCGGCGTCGAGGACGTAACCGACCCCGGCCTCACCGCGAATGGGGGCCCGCTGGGCCATCAGGGCGGCGATGTCGCGATAGCCGATGGCGATCGGCCAGACGATGCGGCGGCTCTCGCGGCCCTGCTCGTCGGCGTAGGTGAGCTCGACCTTGTGGCCGGCGTGGATGGCGGCGCGCAGCCGGGCCATGTCCAGCCCGTCC
>JANPKF010000405.1:0-3064 GCA_031425895.1 Caulobacteraceae bacterium
CAAATCGGGAAGGAACACAGCCATGGCCGACGGTTCGACGCTGCCATCATCGCTGAAGGACAAGGTCTCCGCCGAGGAGTGGAAGGCGCGGGTCGATCTGGCGGCGCTCTACCGCCTGGTGGCGCTGCACGGGTGGGACGACATGATCTTCACCCACATCTCGGCCCGCATCCCGGGGCCCGAGCACCACTTCCTGATCAATCCCTATGGCATGTTCTTCGACGAGATCACGGCGTCTTCGCTCGTGAAGATCGACCCCGACGGCAAGGTCCTGCAGGACACGCCCTTCTACATCAACCCGGCGGGCTTCACGATCCACTCGGCGGTGCACGCGGCCCGCGAGGACGCCATGTTCGTGATGCATCTGCATTCGGACCAGGGCGTCGCGGTAGCGGCCCAGAAGGAAGGTCTGCTGCCGCTGAGCCAGCATGCGCTGATCGTGCTGCCGCAGCTGGCCTATCATGACTACGAGGGCATTGCCCTGAACCTCGACGAGCGTGAGCGGCTGGTGGCGGATCTGGGGCCGACCAAACGGCTGATGATGTTGCGCAACCACGGCACCCTGGCGACGGGTTCGACGGCGGCGGAATGCTGGATCGGGATGTTCTATCTTGAGCGCGCCTGCCAGCAGCAGGTCATGGCTCTGAGCGCCGGTCGTGAGAATGTGCTGTTCGCGCCGGAGGCCAGCCAGGCCGAGGTGCGCGGCCAGATGGGCAACGGCATGGGGCCGATCGGCAACCTGGCCTGGCCCGGCTGCCTGCGCCAACTGGATCGCGGCTCGCCCGGCTACGACGCCTGAGGTCACAAATCGGCGACGCTGGTCGTTGAACGTATTCGGCGAAGGCGCCTGTCCTCGAAGGGCAGGCGCCTTTGACATGGAAGAATTTTGTTACAGAGGATTGAGCCCGCCGACGTTGAAAAACCGGCGGCTGACAGGCATTGCCACGCTGTTTGTTTCAGCGTTGCAACAGGCCTGACACGCGTCCGGAACGGGGAACGGCTTTACAGACAGAGCCCTTGATCCAGATAGCGCGTTCAACGACCGCTCTGTCTCGAGCGCCCGGGAGTGTTTTGTGTTTCGTCGTCATTTCTTCCTGATCGCCGCCGGCGCGCTGCTGTTGCTTATGGTCGTCCTGGGCGGCCTGAAAATGGCTACTGGCGGCGAAGCCAAGGGCAAGGCCGGAGCGGGCGGTGGCCGGGCAGCCAGCGTGGCGCCGGCGGTGGTGGCCGAGCGGCCCTTTGCCGACAAGATTTCCGTACTCGGCGTCGCCAAGGGGCGCCAGTCGGTGACCATCACCTCCGACGCGGCCGAACTGGTGACGGCGGTGCATTTCCGGGATGGCCAGGCGGTGTCGCGCGGCCAGCTTCTTGTCACCCTCAAGGCCACCGAACAGGACGCCGGCGTCGCCGAGGCCCAGGCCCGGGAGAACCAGGCCGAGCGGGCCTACGCCCGTTGGAAGACCCTGGCCGACAAGGGGATCGCCCCGCGCGCCACGGCCGAACAGTATCTGGCTGAACTGGAAACCGCGCGGGCCAGCACCAGGGCCGCCCTGGCCCGCAAGGGAGACCGGGTGATCCGCGCCCCGTTCGCCGGCGTCGTGGGCCTCAGCGACATTGCGCCGGGCGCGCTGATCAGCCCCGGCTCGCCGATCGTCAGCCTCGACGACCTGGGTCTGATCCGCGTCGATTTCGACGTGCCGGACCGTTATCTGGCGGTACTGCGCCCGGGGGCGCCGATCGTTGCGACTCCGGACGCCTATCCTGACCAGGCGATCAGCGGCCGCATCGCCCAGATCGACACCCGCATCGACACCGCCACCCGCGCCATCACCGCCCGGGCCGAGTTCGCCAACGCCGGCGGACGGATCAAGCCCGGCATGATGCTGCGGGTCCAGGTCGAGTCCGGCCAGCGCACGGCCCTCGCTGTGCCGGAAAGCGCCATCCAGTACGAGGGTGACCAGGCCTTCGTCTTCGTCATCACCCAACGTGACAAGGGGGCGGTGGCCCGCAAGGTGCTGGTCGCGCCCGGCGTCAATGAGGGCGGGTTCGTCGAACTGCGCGAAGGCGTGAAGGCCGGCGAAAAGGTTGTCGCCGATGGCCTCAACCGCCTGCAGGACGGCCAGCAGGTGCGGCTGCCCGGGCAGGGGGGCGGCCAAGGCAAGGGCGGAGCCCAAAACAAAGGTGGCGCGGCAAAGGGCAACAGCTGATGCTCTCTGACCTTTCCGTACGCCGGCCGATTTTCGCGGCCGTCGCCGCCATCCTTCTTTGCGTTATAGGCCTGGCGGCTTTCACCGCCTTGCCGATCCGTGAGCTTCCCAACGTCGATCCGCCGGTGGTGTCGATCTCGACCACCTATCGCGGCGCCTCCGCCGAGGTCGTCGAAGAGCGGATCACCCAGGTGATCGAGCGCCAGGTCTCCGGCGTTCAGGGCATCGACCGGGTCAACAGTTCCAGCCGTGACGGGGCCAGCCGGGTCAACATCACCTTCACCCTGGACACCAACCTGGAGACCGCCGCCAACGACGTGCGCGACGCCGTGTCACGCGTGACGGCCAACCTGCCCGACCAGGCCGACCCGCCTCAGATCGCCAAGGCCACGGCCGACGGCTCGCCGATCATCATCCTCAACATGACCTCGACGACGCAGACGCCGATCGAGATGGCGGACTATGCGGACCGCTATCTGGTCGAGCGGCTGTCGACGATCCCCGGCGTGGCGCAGGTGGGTCTGAACGGCGCACCGTTGTATTCCATGCGGATATGGCTGGACGCCGACGCCCTGGCGGCCCGGGGTCTGACGGTCGATGACGTCGAGACGGCGCTGAACAGCCAGAACGTCGAGCTGCCGGCCGGCTCGCTGGAGAGCCAGAGCAAGGACTTCACCATCCGGGTGAACCGCGGGTATTCGCGGCCGGAGGATTTCGCCAAGCTGCCCGTCCGGGCCTCGACCTCCGGATCGGCCGGCCAGGCCACCGCCTCGGCGACCGGCGTCGCCGGCGCCACGGCGACCAACGCCAACAGCGGCCGGGTCGAGAGCCAGGGCATCGACAACCCGGCCTATGTC
>JANPKF010000406.1:0-2842 GCA_031425895.1 Caulobacteraceae bacterium
CTCAGCGATCAGAACCGCCGGAAGGCACGGGCGGGCGCCGCTCTGGAGAACCATCTGGAGGTGCTGTTCAAAGCGCTCGGCCTGAAATTCGAGCGCGGCGCCGAAACGGAAAACCGGAACAAGCCGGATTTTCTCTTTCCGGGTGGCGCGGCCTACCGGGACGCCGGATTTCCGGACGACCGCCTGCTGATGCTGGGCGCCAAGACCACCTGCAAGGACCGCTGGCGGCAGGTGCTATCCGAGGCCGAGCGCATTCCCGACAAGCACCTGCTTACGCTGGAGCCAGCAATCTCTCGCATGCAGACCGATGAGATGAGGACCAAGCGGCTTCACCTCGTCCTGCCAGCGTCGATACACGCCAGCTACAGCCCTGATCAGCGACATCAGTTGAGCACAGTTGCCGAGTTCTGCGGGATGGCGAGGCGACGTCAGGAACTGGATCAGGGCGGCGGGCTCTGAGGCCTGCCCCTCAATCCCTCAACCCCCGCCTCCACGCCTCCCGCCGGTTCCCCAGCACGATCTCGTCCATCGCGAACACCTCCGCCCGTCCGGCCGCCATCCATCGCGCCCGGTCCGCCTGCGAGTCCGGCGCCTGGGCCATCATCCGGGTGAGGGCCGCCTGTTTGTCGGCCAGCTTGAAGCGCACCCGCTTGCTCACCACCCCGGTGCGCGGGTCGGTCGTCTGGTCGATGATCAGTTCCTTGACCGCCGCCGCCTTGGTCCGGTCCAGCCGCGACAGGTCGAGATCCAGCTCGCCGGCGCCATCGATGACGACGTAGTCGAGCAGATTGGCGAAGGCCAGGTGCGACAGCTCCCGCTGCACGGCCGCCTTGTCCGGCACGGCGTCGAACGGGGCATGGCGTATGACCTGCAACGCCTGCCGCACCCCTAGATGGCGCATCAGGTCGCGCCCCGCCCACTTGGCGCTGGCGGCGCTGTAGCCGGCCCGCCGGGCCGCCGCCGCGGCGCAGCGGTCGACCAGAAACTCCTCGACGAAGCGGCGTTGGCGAGAGGTCAGCCGGTTCAGGGCGGGCGGCGTCATGGCGGGGTCTCCTTATCGAAGCGGCGAAACCATTATCCCATGGTCCGGCGGCGCAAGGGCCCCCGCGCCTTCGCCACCCGGTCGCCGGCCCTTACCCGCCAGGCCCCCACCGCCGGCCCGCCGGCGCCCCACCGGTTCGCCCCACCCCCGCCGCCCGCGGCCCCCTTATTTGGCCCGCTTTGCCATGCGTGCCGCCCACTTTTGCTGCGCACGCAGACGTCAAATGCACCCACCATACCAATGCTATACTGGTGTCCCGCTTCGATAAGGCCGCCCGCCCCCTGATGATCGCCGCTCCCGTCCGCTGTCTTGCCGTCCTGCTGCCGCTCCTCGCCACTCCGGCCTTCGCCCAGGATGACTTCCAGACCCGCGTCCTGGCCGCCCACAACACCCTGCGGGCGCAGGTCGGCACCCCGCCGCTCACCTGGAGCCACCGCCTGGCCGACGACGCCAGGGCCTGGGCCGACACCCTCGCCCGGAAGGGCCGGCTGCAGCATAAGACCAGCGCCAGCAGGGCGAAAACCTCTGGATGGGGACGGCAAACGCCTTCTCGATAGAGGCCATGGTCGGCGCCTGGGCCGGGGAACAGGCCGACTACCGCCATGGGGTGTTCCCCGGGGTCGCGAAAAAAGGCAAGCCGGTGGGGCACTACACCCAGATGGTCTGGCGCTCGACGACAGAGGTCGGCTGCGCCACCGCCCGCACCGCCGACGAGGAGGTGCTGGTCTGCCGCTACAGTCCGCCAGGCAACTGGATCGGCCAGACCGCGTACTAGTATGGGGCCGCGAAGGCGTTTCCAGCCGGGCGCGAAAGTTTGAATTCCGGGTACGGCCAACGGAATGGCCGCCCGCCGCACCATCCCGGGCCGCCGCGCGTGGCCGAACGAAGGAGACCACATGGCTGATCCCGCTCCGGTTCTGGTCCTGCTTGGCGGGGCGGGCGATCTGTCGATGCGTATGCTGCTGCCCTCCCTCCTGCACCTGGAGATGGACAGCCTGTTGCCCGAGGGCCTCCGGATCATCGCCGTCGGCCGGGCCGAGGGCGACGCCGCCAGCTATCGCAAGGACGTCCGCGCCCATCTGGAGGGCCATGAAGGAATCGGCGCCGCCTGGCAGACCCTGTCCGCCCGTCTCGACTACCTGTCGACCGACGCCGGCAGGCCGGAGGGGGCGGAGGCCCTCAAGGCCCGCATCGGTGAGTCCGGCCTGACCGTCATCTACTACGCCCTGTCGCCCAGCCTGTTCGCGCCGGTCACCAAGGCCCTCAGCGACGCCGGATTGATCGGCGAGAACACCCGCCTGGTGCTCGAAAAGCCCATCGGCCGCGACCTCGAGTCCAGCCGCGCCACCAACGCCGTCATCGCCGAGGCCGCCGAGGAAGGCCAAGTCTTCCGCATCGACCACTATCTCGGCAAGGAGACGGTCCAGAACCTCATCGCCCTGCGCTTCGCCAACGCCCTGTTCGAGCCCCTGTGGAACAACCTGGCCATCGACCATGTGCAGATCACGGTGGCCGAGACGCAGGAGGTCGGCGACCGCTGGCGCTATTACGATGAGTACGGCGCCATCCGCGACATGCTGCAGAACCACATGCTGCAGCTCCTCTGCCTCGTCGCGATGGAGCCGCCGTCAGACCTCGATCCGGACTCGGTGCGCAACGAAAAGGTCAAGGTCATCCGCTCGCTCCGTCCGATCACGGAGCATGAGGCCGATCGGGTCACTGTGCGCGGCCAGTACGTCGCGGGAACCAGCGAGGGCAAGCCCGCGAAAGCCTACAGCGAAGAGCGTGGCCAGCCGTCCG
>JANPKF010000407.1:0-9623 GCA_031425895.1 Caulobacteraceae bacterium
CCGGTCTGCTGGGGGAGCAGGGCGCGGCTTTGTGGGCGCGCTTTGATCGGGAGATGGAGCGCCTGTACGCGACAGGGGCGCCGTCAGATCGATACTCCGGGGACACCCTATAGATTTAGTCGTGCGGCGGTCGGGAGGCGGGCATGATCTATAGAGCGCCCCCGGATTATCCAGCCTGGCTCACGTCGAATTCCAGTACGAACAGGGCCCCACCCCCGTCCGCATCCTCCACGCCAACGCGTCCGCCGTGGGCCTCCATGGTGGCCTGGACAATGCCCAGACCAAGTCCCGCGCCGACGGCGCCGGACCGGTCTCCACGCCAGAAGCGTTCGAAAACGGCGCCCTTGTCGGCATCCGGCACGCCCTTGCCGTGGTCACGCACGGTGAGGCGGCCGCCCGGGCCGACCGCGACCTCGACGACGCCGCCGGGCGGGCTGTGGCGAAGGGCGTTCTCGACCAGATTGCGGACGGCCCGCGCGACAGCCTCGCGATGACCAATGACGCGCGCTTCGCCTCGCCGTTCCAGAACGATGTCCCGGCCCTGGTCCCAGGCCAACGGCGCCAGCAGGGCGATGACTTCGGAGGCCACATCGGCAAGATCGAAGGGCGCAAAGGGCGCCGTTTCGAGCGCATCAGCCTGGGCCAGGTCCAGCATCTGACCCACGACCCGCTTCAACCCTTCGATGTCGGCCGTCAGCCGTTCCTTCAGCTCACCGGGTGAAAGCCGATCCACGGACAGGCTCATCACGGCCAGCGGCGTCCGCATTTCATGGGCGGCATGGGCGTTGAACTGGCGGATAAGGCGGCCACTGCTCTCGATGCGCGCCAGCGCGCGATTAAAGGCCGCCACCAACACCTCAGCCTCGGCTGGACCGTCTGGCCTCGCCAGCCGGGACTCCGGTCGTGCTGGATCGAGGGCGTCGGCCTCCGCAGCTGCGATGCGGAGCGGACGCGTTATCTTGCCGACCTGCCAGAGGCCAAGGCCCAGGAGGATGGCGAGCAGGGGCGCGAGGGGCAGGGCGACGTGCTCGACCAGCTCCAGGGCCAGGGCGCCCGCGAACGGGGACCTGTCCTCTGACTTGAGAGCCAGGGCGACCCAGTAGAGGCGGTCGCCCCGACGCACGGCCGTCACCCCGGAAACGTCAAGGCCCTCGCCGTCGGGGGCATAACGCAGCCTTTCCGCGCGGTCGTCTGCTCCAGGCAGGGCGAGGCTGGCGTCACCACCGGACCGGGGCTGACCCGACAGGTCGTCCACGATACGCCAGCGCCACACGGCGCCGGACGGCGGCGCGACGCGGCCCACCGCCGGGCCGGCATCGACAAGGGCCTCCGATTGGCGACGCAAGAGATCGCGGGCGAGCTGCGGTTCGTCGCGAGAATAGAGCAGTGTGACGATGCCGCTGCTGGCGACGGTGAAACCCAGCAGCCCGATCAACAGAATGACGGCGAACTGCCGAAACAGGGTCGCGCGGCCTTTGATGGGCGCAGTCATGCCGGGCTCCGCGCTGCGACCAGGGCGTAGCCAACGCCATGCGCGGTTCTAACCGAGACCGTCTCCGTCGCCGCCGCCAGCTTTCGCCGCAGCCTGGAGGCCACCGCCTCTAGCGCATTGGGGGAGACCTCCGCGTCGAGCGAGTAGAGGGAGTGTTCCAGCTGTTCGCGCGTCACCACGACCCCCGCCCGTCGGGCCAGGATCTCGAGAAGCGCGAACTCGCGAGGCGTCAGGTCGAGGGGCCGATCGTCGGCGGAGGCCGTCCGTCCGCCAGGGTCGACCGTCAGGCCACCGAGGGTCAGACAGCTTCCCATCGGCGCGCCTGGCCGCCTGAGGAGCGCCCGGCACCGCGCCGCCAGCTCGGCCAGTTCGAAGGGTTTGACCAGATAGTCGTCCGCCCCGGCATCCAGCCCTTGAACGCGATCGCCCAGGCCGCCTCGGGCGGTCAGCATCAGCACGGGCGATTTCAAGCCTTCCCGGCGCCGCTGGCGAAGAAAGGCGACGCCGTCGCCGTCGGGGAGGCCGAGATCGAGGAGCAACAGGTCATAGGGCGCGGCATCCAGCGCCTCACCGGCTGTCGTGAGATCAGACCGCAGGTCGACGACGAAGCCCTCGCGGCCAAGTCCCTGGACCACCATTTCCGCCAGGCGGGCGTTGTCTTCCACGAGCAGCAGCCGCACCGGCGCAGTCCCCTTTTGCGGGCCTGAGACTCCCATCGCTTCGCAGACGCCGCAAGCGGCGGGCGGAGACTTTGTTTCTGGCCGCCGTCAGGACTCCGTCAGCTTCTTTCCCGAGAGTCGGATGGTCGCCCGCGGACCTGTGTCCGAACTGCGCTTGGCCCCCCGAGATGCGGTTCGGAACGACTGGGCCGCGGGCGGCGCCACAATCGGAAGGGATAGACTCGCCATGGCCGCAACGCCCACTGATCAGCCGCCGGCCTCCATGGACGCCGCCACGATCGTTGATGCCGCGCCCTCCGACACCACCGCGCTGGCCAACGCGATCATGGCGCCGGCCCCCGGCATCACCATCGATCCGGCATCCGTGGTGGTGATCAGCGCCCCGGGCTCGATCGCCTACTACAACGGTGGCCTGAGCGCGCTGGGGATCGGGGCGGGACTTCTGATCACCTCCGGGACCGTTCCGGGTTTTTCCAACTCGATGGGATGGTTCGGCCAGGATAACGGCATGGCCGGCGACGCCGATCTGGACGCGGTGATCAACCCGATCTTCCAGACCAACTCCTACGACGCCACCAGCCTGAGCTTCAATTTCGAGGTCACCGATCCCTCGATCACCGGGATCAGCTTCAATATCGTCTTCGGAACGGACGAGTATCCCGAGTGGGTCGACCAGTTTGTCGATATCGCGGCCATCATCGTCAACGGCGTCAATGTCGCTTTCTTCGGCAATGATCCGAACGCGCCGCTGAGTGTCATCAGCCAGAACCTGGCCGCCGGATACTTCATCGACAACGGCGATGGCCATCTGCCGATCGAATACGACGGGGTCAGCTATGTGCTGACGGTCTTCGCGCCGGTGCATCCGGGAACCAACTCGATCAAGATCGCGATCGCCGACACCGGCGACCACATCTACGACAGCGGCCTGTTCATATCCGGCTTCCAGGGCACCCACGTTCCGGTCACCGGCGTAAGCCAGGATGTCCCCTGTACCGACGGCGACGATACCGTGTCAGGCGGGGGCGGCAGCGAGGTCATCAACGGCAAGGCCGGCAACGACACGCTGGATGGCGGCGGCGGCGATGACGTCATGAGCGGCGGTCTCGGCAACGACCAGCTCGGTGGCGGGAACGGCAAGGACTACCTCGACGGCGGCGAAGGCCAGGACAGTCTCGATGGCGGCGCCGGCGACGACATCCTCCAGTACTCCGCCGGCGACCTGCTGGACGGGGGTGATGGCAGCGACACCCTGCTCCTCGACCTCTCGGCACAGACCGGCGGTGTGACGATCGACATCAGCAGCCCCGGCATCGCCCAGCTGCTTGCCGATGGCGCCTCCATCCTGCACGTCGAGGCGCTGCAGTTCAGCGGCGGGGCCGGCGCCGATACGGTGACCGGCGGCATCGGCGCCGACCTCATCAATGGCGGCGCGGGGGATGACGTCCTGGCCGGCGGCGTGGGCGACGATACCCTCCAGGGCGCCGACGGCTACGACGTCGCCCGGTTCAGCGGCGCCGCCAACGACTACCGCGTCCGCCTTGTCGGCGGCGGCTTCCTGGTGGAGGACCTGCGTGCGGGCGCTCCCGACGGGGCCGACCTGGTCACTGATGTCGAGCTGTTCCGCTTCAGCGACGGCGACCGCGATCCTGCCTCGCTCGTGCTGACGGGCGAGACGATCCTTGGAAGCTCCGGAGACGACGTGATTTCCGGCGTCGAAACCGTCGGTTCACAGGGGTTCGCCACGGCGCTTGGCGACACAATCCTGGCCGGGGATGGCGATGACATCGTTGATGCCCTGGGCGGCGATGACGAGATCGATCTCGGCGCCGGCAACGACATCGCCGATACCGGCGCGGGCGACGACCGGATCACCGGCGGGACCGGAAGCGACGAGATCACCGGCGGAGACGGCGTCGATACGGCGGTCTTTTCCGGCGCCTCGACCGACTATGAGATCGTCCAGAAGGGCGATGGCTATCTGATCACCGATCTGCGGCCGGGATCGCCGGACGGCATAGATCAGCTGGTTTCGGTCGAATATGCCCAGTTCTCCAATGGAACCTTCAAGCTGACCGTCGGCGCCGTGCCGACCGTTGATGGCGGAGATTTCGGGGCCGATGTCTTTGAGCCGTTGGCGCCCGAGGGTGTGACCCAGCTGTCGGGGCAGGTTCTGTTCCGCGACAACGACCATGACGACAATCACACGGTATCGGTCGCCAACGCCGCCGGGGACCAGACCGGCGTGACCTTCACCGCAGGTCTTGCCGCCTCGGCAAACGGAGGCGCGAATGGTCTGGTCGACTGGTCGGTCGCCGTTGATACGGCGCTCATCCAGACCCTCGGCGAGGGTCAGGTCCGTACCCTGACCTATACTGTCCGGATCACGGACACGGCCGGCAACACCGTTGATCAGGACATCACGATCACCATCACGGGCAGCAACGACGCGCCTGTGGTGTCGGCGGCGGTCACGGCCAATGCGAGCGTCGCGACCGGCCCGGTGACCGTCGATCCCCTGGCCATGGTCAGCGACGTCGACATGGGCGCCAAGGTGCATATGGCCGGTGCGCCCGGCACCCTTCCCGCCGGCGTGACGTTCGATCCGGTGGCGCAGACCTTCACGGTCGATCCGACCGATCCGGCTCTGATCGCCGCCGGCGGCGGGGCCGATCAGGTCCTGACAATCGACTATCTGGTCACCGATGGCCTCAGCCAGGCCGCCGCCCAGGTGGTGTTCTTCGTCGCTGGAAGCAACTCTGCCCCCGTGGTGGCCGGTGTCGCGCTTGCGACGCTCGGTGAGGACGCCGCGCCGGCGACCGTGGACCTTCTGGCGCAGGCAAGCGATCCGGACGCTGGAGACAGCCTGTCGGTCGCGGATCTGGTCGTGACCCTGACGTCCGGCGCCTGGGCCGCGCCCCTGGCGTTCACGGCGGATACGAACGGGATCAATGTTGATCCCGGCCAGTTCAACAGCCTGTCTGCAGGCGAAACCCTCAGCTTCAGCATCGACTACGCCGTTCGCGATCTGGCTGGCGCCTCGACCCTGGCCCAGGCCGTCATCACCGTCGAAGGCGCCAACGATGCGCCAGACAGCCTGAGCCTATCGGCTGTCCATGTGAACGAGGGCGTCGGCGCCGGCGCTCAGGTCGGTGCGCTGTCCGCCCATGATCCGGATCGCAATGATGGCCTGGCCTTCTCCATCGCGAACGACCCCGGCGGTCTGTTCGCCGTGTCGGGAGACCGGCTTGTGGTGGCGGCCGGCCGGACCTTGTCGGCCGGCGATGTCGGTGACCATGTCGTTCGCCTGCGGGTCACGGACACGGCGGGCGGGATACTCGAACGGGACGTCACGGTGACGGTCGACGGCCTTGCCGGCGTGACGATCAACGGGACGGCCAAGGTGGATATCATCGATGGCCTGACCGCGCCGGTCGGCCAGCCCAAGGTGACCCAGGCCGCCGATTCGATCCACGGCGCCGGCGGCAATGACACGATCAGTGGCCTCGGCGGAGCCGACACGATCTGGGGCGACGCCGGAAACGACACGCTCCAGGGTGGCAGCGGCACCGACACGCTCGACGGCGGTGCGGGAAGCGATATCGTCAACGGCGGGGCCGGCGACGACATCCTGGTTGTTCGTGGCGCCGAAGCGCTCAAGGACACCCTGGTCGGCGGGAGCGGGGATGAGGTCCTCGGTGACGCTCTCAAGGTCGAGGGCGTTGTCGCCGCCTCTCTGGTCTCCTTTGACGCCAGCGCACAGGGTCTCGAACGCTGGATTGGCAACGGACAGGCGCTGCTCGGTACGAGCGCGGGCGACCGTCTGGACCTGAGCGGTCTTTCCAGCATTTCCGGTCTGCCATTCGTCGATGGAGGTCTCGGCAATGACACCCTGATCGGCTTCGGCGGTTCCGACGACCTGCGTGGCGGGGCCGGGAACGACAATCTTGATGGTCGTGGCGGAGCGGACGTGATGAGCGGCGGCCTGGGCAACGACCTCTATCATGTCGATAACCAGGGCGACGTGGTTGTCGAGCTGGCCAACGGCGGCGTTGACACGGTGTTCGCCAGCATCGACTTCAGCCTGGCGGGAACCAACCTGGAGAACGCCGCTGTTGAAGGCGTCGCAGGTCGAACGCTGGCCGGAAACGCGCTGGTCAACGTGCTTACCGGCGGTGAGGGCGCCGACACGCTCTTCGGGGACACAGGCGACGACAAGCTCTTCGGCGGAGCCGGAGAAGATTTCCTCGACGGCGGCGACGGAAAGGACACTCTGGACGGCGGCCTCGGCGCCGACACGATGGTCGGGGGTCTGGGCAACGACACCTACATCATCGACGACGCCGGCGATGTCGCCGTCGAAAACGCCGGCGCCGGGACCGACACCGCCCGGGTTTCGGCGTTGGCATGGACGATGTCCGATGACGTCGACGTCCTGATCTTTACCGGGGAGGGCGGCTTCCTGGGCGTCGGCAACGCGCTGGCCAACAGCATGACCGGTGGGGCCGGCGACGATACTCTTTCCGGCCTCGCCGGCGCTGACAAGCTGGCCGGCGGCCTCGGCAACGATATCCTGATCGGGGGTTCCGGCGCCGACGGCCTGACGGGCGGCGGCGGCTCGGATCGCTTCGTCTTCCAGGTCGCGGCGGACTCGGCCATGACCAGTATCGACCGGATCGCGGACTTCAGCCAGGCGGATGGCGATTTGATCGATCTTGGCCTGATCGATGCCGATCCGGCAGCCGGCGGCGATCAGGCGTTCTCCTTCCTCGGCACGGGCGCCTTCACCGGCCACGCCGGCGAGGTCCGCTATGGGTCGCTCAACGGCCTGACGACGGTGTCCATCGACATCAATGGAGACGGCAAGGCTGACATGGCGATCAAGCTGACGGGGACGGTCGCGCTGACGGCGTCCGACTTCCTTCTTTAGCCGATGATCGGCCCGGCGTCAGGACATGGTCAGGTCCGGGCGCGACAGTGTCGGTCTCCATCATTGACGAGGGCCGCCGATCAGCCGAGCGGGATCAATCTCGGGGTCTGCCAGAGCAGGGCGAGGTCGGTGAAGCTGGCCGTTTCGGTGACGATGGTGTCACCGAAGTTGTCGAGCAGGCTGCGGACGGTGAGCTGGAAGGCCAGCTTTTCGGTCAGTTTGCGGCGGTTGCGGAGGTTGAGCATGCCGGCGGCCTGGGCGCCCAGTCGCCGGCCGCCTCACAGCAGCACAAGCTCCGCCACTTCGGCGATCTCCTCGCCCTCGGCGGCCATGGCCTCCATGGCCTCGGCGCTTTCCTCCATGGCGGTGTCCGCGCCGGTGGAGGTGGGGGGCTCGGTGAGGGGGGAGGTGGCGGAGGGGGAGCTCAAGGGGTCGCTGGCGGGTTCGGTGGAGGGGTTGAGCAGGGGGTTGTCCTCGAGCTGCTTCTGCAGTTGCTCGTTGGTCGACTTGCGGTCGCTGGCGGCTTCGTAGAGCAGGGTGGGGTCGGCCGGCTGGACCATGGCCTTCGAGGCTTCGAGGGAATGAAGATCGGCGCCGGCGATGTTGGGCGCGGGTGTGGTGAAGGTGAAGGGCTCGGCGGAGCTCGTCGGGGCCTTCGGAAGGGTGCGCGGCTTTATCCGGGCGGCGATCATGGCGTGGTCGGTCAGGCGGTTGCCCAGATCGGCCGGCCGCGTGACGGCGATGGGCTGGAGCGAGTCGATGTCGAATCGACGCTGGTTCGGCGCCAGGATCCTGTCCCAGCGGGCGGTGCCGAGGATTTCCGCCTTTTCCTTCTTTCCGAAGGTCGTTCCGCTGGTCCAGCCCTTGGACAGGTCCTCATAGTGGGTCGCAGGCAGATCGCCGCGCCGGTTGAGGTCGCCGATCAGAATATCGACCCGATTGCCCTGGGCGCTGTTGACGATCGTATCGACGACCTCCGTGACCTTGTCGCTGACGGCAGGGCCGGGGGCATGGACACCGGCCACCCGATACCTCTGATCGCCGTGATTGATCTCCGCGATGACGCCGTTCCGAAACCACTCGGGCTCTCTGTCGAGCTTGCGATGCTGTTCTACCGATGGTCTTCCATAAGTGTTCCTCGAATAGTCGCGCAGTGGGCGCTTGGTCTCTGCTATTTTCTTGTCGAAAGACCGCTGGGCATTGGCCTTGTCTTCTTCAATGAAATCACGCATGCCGCGCTGAATGTCGAACTTGGAGGTGGCAATCCCGACGCCTCTACTCATGACAATAATGGCTTCTTCGGTGTGCGCGCTGCCTCCCGTTTTATGGCCGGTCACCGAGATTTTCCTGCCTGTCGTAAGCAGGTATTTTCGCTTTATGTCTCTGCATAAGGCATCGATTTTGCCTTGTGTGTCTTTGACCTCGAGCAGAAATCCGACAAAAGGACTGTCTTCCCCTCGCGAGCCTTTTTTGACCTCATCGGAAATACTGGCAACGACGCGGGTCATCGTGTCCGCGTTTCCGGTCATCCCGCCGTAGCTCTTCTTCTCCAGGTTCCAGGAAAAGACGGTCAGGTCGTCGTCCATGGCCGGGCCCCCGCCGCCGACCGCGTCAGCCGACCGCCGAGGCCAGCAGGGTGTAGGTGGTTCCCGACGCGGGCGAGGTGATCGTCACCGTGATGGTGTTGAGCCCGAACCGCAGGAAGTCGCAGTAGTCGACCGAGGTGAAGTCCTTGGACCGCAGCGGCACCACCAGGACGTTGTCGGCTCCCATGCCGCCTTCCGGCGCGGTGATCGTCCGGACGGGCAGGGGCGTGTCGTTGATGCTGATGGTCATCTGGCAGGAGCCGCCCGTGGTCACCCAGTGCTTGAGCGACAGGTTCACGTCCCGGGAGGTGTCGACCATCTTGAAGTAGATGGTCAGCGAGACGTCGCCGGCCGAGAAATCGGTGCTGGTGACGCCGTTGAAACCCGCGCCGCGGATCAGCATCAGGTTGGTGTCGGCGGTGATGGCGAAGTCGCCGCCGCTGGAGGTGGGCGCGACGTCGAACTGGTTGGCGACGAAGCCGATCAGGCCGGCGCCCGTGCCGACGCCGATCGGGTCGAGCGCCATGACCGGCAGGTCGAAGGTCGGCGAGCTGTAGGTGCTGGGCTGCCAGGTATCGATGGTCGCCACCAGTTCGCCGCCCGTGGCCTCATGGGTGGCCACGCACAGCGTCATGTCGTGGGTGAAGCCGATATCGATGCTCTGGGCCAGGCCCGGATTGGGGGTGATCAGCCAGGCGGCCTTGGAGACGAAGTCGATGCCGAACAGCGACAGTTCGGAGGGCGGATAGACCTGCACCCCGTCATAGAGCCGCGCCTGGACGTAGCCGGGCAGGATGACGTCGTCGTCGCTGTCCTGGTTGCGGAACTGGATGAGGTTCCAGGGATATTCCTGGCCATAGACCCAGGTCGGGATGGTGGCGGTGGAATCGAGCTGGGCATAGGCGCCCCAGTCCTTGAGCGCCATGGAACTGGCG
>JANPKF010000408.1:0-1591 GCA_031425895.1 Caulobacteraceae bacterium
GCGCGTCCGGGTGGACCGCTTTCACTGCGATGTTCAGGCGGGGGATACCGCCGGGACTCGAAACGCGACACCCAGGTCTCCATCGTCGGAGCACATGGCCGGAAGGTCGACCATGACAGGTTCGAGGAGTTGGTTGGCCCCCTCGAATCGCCCGACTAGGATGAGGGTAACGTGGTTTATGAGTGGTTAAGCAAGCGCCTTCGCGCAAGATACGGGGTAGACGGATGACTGTTTATGCTTTGGGCGACCGCCGTCCGACTCTGCCTGAGAATGGCGAATACTGGATAGCGCCGAGCGCATCCGTGATGGGTGATGTGCGACTCAAGAAAAACGCCAGCGTCTGGTGGGGCGCCACGTGCCGGGGTGACACCGATACCATCACGATTGGCGAGAATTCCAACGTCCAGGACGGCTCTGTTCTTCACGCCGACTTCGGCGTCCCTCTGAATATCGGCGCCAACGTGACCGTCGGCCATCTGGTCATGCTGCATGGCTGCACGATTGGGGATGGCACCCTGGTCGGGATCGGCTCGATCATCCTCAATGGCGCAAAAATTGGCCGCAACTGCTTGATCGGCGCCAATTGTCTGATCACAGAAGGCAAGGAAATCCCGGACAACAGCATGGTCATGGGCGCGCCGGGCAAGGTGGTCCGCGAGATCGATGCCGAACGGGCTCGCATCCTGGAAGCCTCGGCCTTCCACTACGTCGAGAACTGGAAGCGGTACGTACGGGAACTGACCGTCATCGATTGACGGACGGTACGGAAGGTTGGTCTTGCTGACCCCAACAAGGGAGCAAGCCGATGGCCTACGAATTCATCAAGGTCGACCGCGAGGGGCCGGTCACCATCTTCACGTTGAACCGGCCGGAGGTGATGAACGCCCTCCATTCGCCGGCCCACTTCGAGCTGCACGAGGCCTTCGACGCCTTCGCCGCCGATCCGGATCAGTGGGTCGGCATCGTCACCGGGGCGGGCGAGCGCGCCTTCTCGGCCGGCAATGACCTGAAGCACCAGGCCGGCGGCGGCAAGATGGGCAGCCCGCCGTCAGGCTTCGCCGGCCTGACCAGCCGCTTCAACCTCAACAAGCCGCTGATCGCCGCCGTGAACGGCATCGCCATGGGCGGCGGCTTCGAGATCGCCCTGGCCTGCGACATCATCCTCGCCGCCGACAGCGCCGTGTTCGCCCTGCCGGAACCCAAGGTCGGCCTCGCCGCCCTGGCCGGCGGCCTGCACCGCCTGCCGCGCCAGATCGGCCTCAAGCGGGCCATGGGCATGATCCTGACCGCCCGCCGCGTCTCGGCGGAAGAAGGAGAGAAGTTGGGCTTCGTCAACGCCGTTGTCCCGGCCGCCGACCTGATGGCGGAAGCGAAGAAGTGGGCGGCGATGATCAGCGAATGCAGTCCGATGTCGATCCGCGCCTCCAAGGAAGCGGTGATGAACGGCCTGGACGCCCCGTCGCTGGAATCGGCGATCAAGGAGCAGTTCAAGCACCCGGCCGTGGCCGCCCTCTTCAAGTCCGAGGACTTCGTCGAGGGGCCGATGGCGTTTGCGCAAAAGCGCGCGCCCCAGTGGAAGGGGCGTTAGGCG
>JANPKF010000409.1:0-2416 GCA_031425895.1 Caulobacteraceae bacterium
GCGCGGGTCGTTCTCGACAGCCGCCAGCGGCTGCCGTCGAATCTGAAGCTGGTCCACGAGGCCAATCGCCTCGACACCGTGGTCATTTCCACCACCGATCCAAACAAGCGTTTGACTGACGCTGGGGTCACCGTGCTCAAGGTTGGACAACAGGACGGGCGGCCCCATCTTAGAGAGGCGCTGGACGCTCTCTCCGACTGGTTGCTGTGGAAGATGACCGAGCGGCTGCCGACGGCGCTGCCGGAAGACTACGAGGGCTTTACCCCGGCGCTGTTCATCGAAGGCGGCGGGCAGGTGGCGGCCAGTTTCCTCAAAAGCGGGCTGGTCGACGCCATCGAATGGTTCCGGGCGCCCATCGTGCTCGGCGACGAAGGCCGGCCGGCGGTCGGCGAGTTTGTGCTGAACCGGCTGGCCGATGCGCCGCGGTTCAAGCGGGTTGCAGTCCATGAGGTCGGCGACGACCTGTGGGAGCGGTACGAAAGGCTCTGAGATGTTCACCGGGATTGTCACCGACGTCGGCCGGGTCCGCGCCGTCCGGCAGACCAACCGCGACCGCCGCTACGAGATCGAGACCTCGTACGACGTCGCCTCCATCGACATGGGCGCCAGCATCAGTCACGCTGGCTGCTGCCTGACCGTGGTCGAGAAGGGGGAGGGCTGGTTCGCTGTCGAGGTCTCTGGCGAGACCCTGGCCCATACGACGCTCGGACAATGGGAGGAAGGCCGCCGGGTCAACCTCGAACGCGCCGCGCGGCTCGGCGACGAGATGGGCGGACACGTCGTGTCGGGTCACGTCGATGGCGTCGGCGAAGTGCTTTCCATCACCCCCGAAGGCGGTTCGCACCGCTACCGCATCCGCGCCCCGCGCCCGCTGCACCGGCTGATCGCCCCGAAGGGCTCGATTTCCGTCGAGGGCGTGTCGCTGACCGTCAACGAGGTCGAGGACGATGTTTTCGGCCTCAACATCATCCCGCACACCTGGGATGTGACCACCCTTGGCGAGCTGAAACCGGGCTCGAAGGTCAATCTCGAGATTGATATGCTGGCGCGATACCTCGCGCGGTGGCAGGAGACCGCGTCATGAGCCACGACACCCCCATCTCCCCCATCGAGGACATCATCGAGGACGCCCGCAACGGCCGTCCCTACATCCTGGTGGACGCGGAAGACCGCGAGAACGAGGGCGATGTCATCATCCCCGCCCAGTTCGCGACCCCCGAACAGATCAACTTCATGGCCCGCTTCGCCCGCGGCCTGATCTGCCTCAGCATCACCAACGACCGCGCCAGGACGCTGCGGCTGCCGCCGATGGCCGCCGACAACCGAGAGAGCATGCAGACGGCCTTCACCGTCTCGATCGAAGCGAAAGAGGGCGTCACCACCGGCATCAGCGCCCACGACCGGTCGCACACCGTCGCCGTCGCCATCGACCCGACCAAGGGTGTCGATGATATCGTCACCCCCGGCCACGTCTTCCCGCTGGTAGCCAAGGACGGCGGCGTGCTGGTCCGGGCCGGTCACACCGAGGCCGCCGTCGACATCTCGCGCCTGGCGGGCCTCAACCCCGCGGGCGTGATCTGCGAGATCATGAACGACGACGGCACCATGGCCCGGCTGCCGGAACTGGTCGCCTTCGCCCAGCTGCACGGCCTGAAAATCGGCACCATCGCCGACCTGATCGCCTACCGCCGCCGCAATGAACGCCAGGTCGAGCGGGCCCTGGAGCGGCCCTTCGTCTCCAACTTCGGCGGCGAATTCCGGATGATCGTCTACCGCAACAGCATCGACAAATGCGAGCACGTGGCCCTGGTGAAGGGCAAGATCGACGCCGATCACCCGACCCTCGTGCGCATGCACCAGGTCGATCTGGCCGCCGACATGCTGGGCGCCCTGGGGGCCCGCACCGACTACATCCCCTCGGCCCTGAAGGCCATCGGCGAGCATGACGGCCCCGGCGTGGCGGTCTTCATCCGCGATCCGAACCCGGCCTGGCTCAGCGAACGCTACGGCATCGACACCGAGGCCGGCAGCCAATATCGAAACAACGCCTTGCGCGACTATGGCGTCGGGGCGCAAATCCTTCTCGATCTCGGCGTGCGCGAGATGACCCTGCTGACCTCCAGCCCGTTCAAACCGGCGGCGCTTGAGGGCTATGGACTGAAGATCGTCGGGCGAGCCCCGATTGGTGGAGAGAGTGAATGATCGACGATCCCGTCCGCATTCTGATCGTCGAGGGACGCTTCTACAACGACCTGTCCGACGAGCTGCTGCGCGGCGCCACCGACGCCATTCAGGCGTTCGGGGCCGAGTATGACGTCATCACCGTGCCCGGCGCGCTGGAGATTCCCGGCGTCATCGCCCTGGCCGACGAGGGCGGTCGCCGCCCGGCCGGCGTGCGCTACGACGGCTATGTCGC
>JANPKF010000410.1:0-10136 GCA_031425895.1 Caulobacteraceae bacterium
GGCGATCTGGCCGACCCGGTCACCGCCTCGGCCCTGCTCGACGCCGCCGGCCGGCTGGGCCCGGTGACCCTGCTGGTCAACAACGCCTCGCTGTTCGAGGACGACAGCCTGGGCAGCCTCAACGCCAATGGGCTGAACGCCCACATGGCCGTGAACCTCACCGCCCCGGTGCTGCTCAGCCAGGCCTTCGCCATGCGCCTGCCGACCGGCATGAGCGGGTTGATCGTCAATGTGCTGGACCAGCGGGTGCTGCGGCCCAATCCGCAGTTCTTCAGCTATTCCCTGAGCAAGGCCGCCCTCTGGGCCGCCACCAAAACCATGGCCCAGGCGCTCAGCCCTCATATCCGCGTCAACGGCATCGGCCCCGGGCCGACCCTGCCCTCCGTGCACCAGGTCCCCGGCGAGTTCGAGGCCGAGGTGGCCGGCACCCCGCTCGCCCGGCCTGTCGATCCGGGCGAGATCGCCGCCGCCCTGCGCTATCTGATTGACGCACCGTCAGTGACCGGCCAGATGATCGCCGTGGACGCGGGCCAGCACCTCGGCTGGCGCACGCCCGACATTGTTTCCGGCTAGAGGGGCCGTCATGGCCGTAGCGCCCGCCACCGACCCGCTCAACGAAACGCCGCTGCTCCTCAACAGCAAGGTCGTGGTCAGCAAGATCTTCGTCCACGGCATCCGCATCGAGGCCGAGGTCGGCGTCTATCCCCATGAACGGGGCCGCACCCAGCCGCTGATCGTCGATATCGAGCTCGACGTCGCCTGGGCCGGGGCCGATCGGCTGGCCGATACCGTCAACTATGAGACCCTTGTGGCGGCGGCCCAGGCCGTGGCCGACGAGGGCCATATCGAACTGGTCGAGCTCTACGCCGAGCATCTCGCCGGCCGCTGCCTGGCCGACCCGCGGGTCACCCGGGTGCGTGTCCGCGTCGACAAGCCCGAGGCCCTCGCCCCCCGGGCGGCCGGCGCCGGGGTCGAGATCTCCATGGTGCGCGCCTGATCGCCCATTCGGCCAGGCTTGGTCCCATGCAGCCGCTGACCACCTGGCGGCTGGAAGACGGCGTCCTCATAGAGCAACGCGGCAAGGCCGAGCGACGGGTGGCGTTGAACACCGTGCGACGCCTGCATCTCACCCCCGCGCGCGGACGACTGGCGGCCGGGGCCATCCTCGGCCTGCCGCGCGGCCAGCTGGGCGTCTACTCCGGTCAGGCCCTGTCCCTGCGCCCCGCCCCGGCGCCGGAGAGCTACGCCCCCTTCGTGGCGGCCCTGGCCAGGGCCGTGGCCCAGGCCAGTCCGACGGCGCGATTCACGGTCCCGGCCATGGCCACCTTGGGCACGGTGATCGGGGCGGCGCTTCTGCTGGGCGGCGGGGCCCTGGCCATCGCCCTGTTCGCGACCCTGGCCGGGCAACTCGACATCGGCCTGACCCTGGGGTCCCACATGGCCTTCGTCGCCATCCTGGCCCTGGCCCTCGTCCCCTGGCTGGACCGACAGGCGGGACGGTTCGACCCGATGGCGATCCCTCCCGGACTTCTTTAAAGAGCCCTGCTTGGGTGACACCGTATTAATTTGCGGAACGGGGCCCGGGTCCCAACATTAAGGCCATGCGCCACTTCCGGCGCCGACGGAGCAAGAAACCCCACGATGACCGACACTGTCACCGTTGCAAGGCCGCACGAGGACCGCGTCATCCCCTCGGTGATCTACGGCCTCTATTTCATCGGCCCCTTCACCGGCTTTTTGACCACCCTGATCGGGCTGATCATCGCTTACGCCCAGCGCGGCGGAGCGGGCCCCCGGATGGAAACCCACTACACCATGCTGATCCGCACTTTCTGGCTGAGCATTGGCTGGTTGCTGGTCGGTCTTGGTCTGACGATTGTCGGGGGCTTGTTGTCGATTGTCCTGGTCGGCATCCCGGCCCTGGTGCTGGGCCTCATCATCCTGGGCGTCTTTGGACCCGTCATCCTGGTCTGGAAGTACATCCGGCTGGTGCTCGGCGCGAGCTACCTGGCGCGGGACGAAGCCTATCCCCGACCCATGAGCTGGCTGTTTTAGCGGCAGTTCGACCGCCCGGCGCCCGCCGGGCGGTCGTGACCGTTAACGATTTTCCCCGCTCAGTTGTGGGGTTTTGACGCCGCCTTGATTGCAGACCCCTTTTCGGCCCCTACTGTGGGACGGGGAGTGTGGATCATGGCCGCTAGGCTTATCGGACTGGTGCTGGGGCTGCTGATCGCCGCCGCCGGCTGGCTGCTGGTCCGGCCGCTGGTCGGCAATCTGGGGCCGGCCGTGCCAGGCCTCGACCTCGCCGACTTCGAGTCCCTGCGACCCCTGATCGGATGGGGCGCCCTGGCCCTCGGCAGCCTTGCGGTGCTGGTCAATCTTTGGCCGGGCGGCCGTCGCAACAGCCGCCGGGCCACGTCGTCCGGTATGGATCGACCCATCACCTTTTCCGACGATCCGCCGATCCTGGCCCCCTTGGCGCCGCCGCTCGGCGTAGCGGTGCGCAACCCTGATCCCATTCCGGATCTGAAGCTGAACCTCGCACCCGTGGCGACCGGTCCTTCGCCCTTCCCGATCACCGCCTCGGCCCCGACCCCGATGCCGGAACCTGTGGCCACGCCGGTGCGCCGCGATCTGCCGCCTGTCGCCCCCGGTCCTGATCCGGGCGGCCCGCCTCAGGAGACCTTCGGCCAGCTGCGCGCCGCCTTGAAGATCAAGGCCCGCGAGGAAAAGTGGGGCGAGGCGGCCGAGATGCTAAAGCGCCTGCCGCGCCTGGCGCTGACCCACCACGACCGCATGGTCGCCGCCCAGGACCTGGGCGATTTCGCCCGCGGCCAGGGCCGCATAGACGACGCGTCCGAGGCCTATGGCCACGCCCTGTCCTATGCCCGGCTGCTGCACGAGATCGAACCGGCCGACCCGGTCGCCGCCGCCGACCTGGCCGGGGCCCTGATCAATGTCGGCGATATGGCCACCGACGAGGGCCGGCTCGACGCGGCGCTCGGCGCCTATGAGGACGCCGTCGCCCTGCGCCGCAAGCTGATCGCCAACCACGGGGCCCGCCGCCTCGACCGTCGCGCCCTCAGCATCGCCCTCGAACGCCTGGCCGACGCCCGCGAGGATCGCGGCCACCGGGTGCGCGCCCTCGATCTCTACCGCGAGAGCGTCGAACTGGCCGGCGCCCTGGCGGCGGAGGATCCGCAACGCTACGGGTCCGAACTGCAGGGAAGCCGCACGCGGCTGGCGGAACTGGAAGCACGCCTGAGCGTCTGAACGTGAAAAGGGCAGCCCGGCCGAAGCCGGTGCTGCCCTCATCCGACCTCTGCGGGGCCACCCTCTCCCGACAGGCGGGAGAAGGACCGCATCAGGCCATCGCCGGGACCTGGCCGCGCACCAGCTTGGCGTAGTCATCCATCAGGGTCAGCGAGATCGTTCCCGGGGTGAAGCGGAACTCGCCCACCTCGGCCACCGGCGTCACCTCGGCGGCGGTGCCGGTGATGAACAGTTCGCTGAACGTGCCCAGTTCCTCGAACGGAATATGGCGCTCGACGAGCTGGTAGCCGCGCGCCTTCGCCAGCTTCATCACCGTCTGGCGGGTAATGCCGTTCAGGAAGGCGTCCGGCGTCGGCGTATGGATGACGCCATCACGCACCAGGAAGACATTGGCGCCGGTCGCCTCGGCGATATAGCCTCGGTAGTCCTGCATCAGGGCGTCGGCGTAGCCGTCCCGCTCCGCAGCGTGCTTGGAGATGGTGCAGATCATGTAAAGGCCGGCCGCCTTGGCGTCGGTCGGGGCGGTCGCCGGGTCCGGACGACGGTAGAGGGCGTGGGCGAGGCGGATGCCCCGCTTCTTCTCTTCCGGGTCGAAGTAGCTGGGCCAGTCCCAGACGGCGATGGCCACATGGATCTTCGTCTGCTGCGCCGAGACGCCGATCATCTCGGTGCCGCGCCAGGCGATGGGGCGGATGTAGCAGTCGGTGAGCCCGTTCTTCTCGCAGGCCTGCTTGCAGGCCTCGTCGATCTCCTCCACCGTGAAGGGGATCTTGAAGTCCAGGATCTCGGCCGATTTGAACAGCCGCTCGGTGTGAGCGCGCAGTTCGAAAATCTCGCCGTTGTACATCCGCTCACCCTCGAACACCGAGGAGGCGTAATGGAGACCATGGGTCAGTACGTGCACCTTCGCGTCGCGCCAGGGCACAAATTGCCCGTCCAGCCAAATCCAGCCGTCACGATCATCGAAGGGAACCAGGGACATCGGGATAATCTCTCCTATGCATTTCAGTTTGTCAGAGCCTGCCGGGCGCTCCAACCCGTACCGCTGTGCCCCATAGCATGAATACCTTTGCCGATCCTCGCCTGATCCTCAGCGAATCGGAGCTGGACCTTGGCCTGGAGCTGGTTCTGCTCGCCGAGACCGCGATCTGGAATGCTGTCGATGCGGCCATGGAAGCCGAAGCCGGCGGGCTCGGCCGCAGCCATTGGCGCGCCGCCTTCCTCATTCGAAGGAGGCCCGGTGTCGGTGTGAAGGAGATCGCCCGCCTGACCGCCCTGACCAAACAGGCGGCCAGCCGGACGATTGCCGATCTGGAAGCCCATGGCCTGGCCGAAAAAGCCCCGGGAGAACTGGATGCGCGGCGACGCCCGGCCCGGCTGACGGCGGCGGGCCTGGCCTTCGAGGCGCGGGTGGCGGAGCGGTTGCGCGGCCTGATCGCCATGGCCTATCGCGATGGGGGCCTTGACGGAGTGGCGGCGGGGCGGCGCATTCTCGCGTCCCTGGCGGGTCCCCGCCTTACCGCGAGGCGGGAAGAACCATGAGCGACAGACACCTGCTGGTGGTCGACGACGACGACCGCATCCGTGACCTGCTCCGCCAGTTCCTGACCCGCGCCGGTTTCCGCGTCACGGTGGCCGCCGAGGCCGGGGCGGCCGGGCGGCTGCTGGATACGCTCGACTTCGACCTGGTCATCCTCGACGTCATGATGCCGGGCGAGGACGGCATGAGCTTCGCCAAACGCCTGCGCGCCACGCCCGGACCAGCCTCAAAGGCCCCGATCCTGATGCTGACCGCCCGCTCGGAGACCGCCGACCGCATCGAGGGCCTGACCGCCGGGGTCGACGACTACCTTGCCAAGCCCTTCGAGCCGCAGGAACTGCTGCTGCGCATCGAGGCCATCTTGCGCCGGGCCGGGCCCCGCCCCAGCGATGATCAGCCGCTGTCGCTTGGCCGCTGCCAGTTTGACCCGGTGCGTGGCGAGTTGACCCGCGACGGGGTTCTTGTGCGGCTGACCGAGGCCGAGATCGACCTCCTGCGCACGCTCGCCAAGGCCCCGCACGCCCCCATCGACCGCTACACCCTGGCCCGAGACGACGCCGACGCGGCCGGCCGCGCCGTCGACGTGCAGGTCACCCGCCTGCGCCGCAAGATCGAGGACGACCCCAAGACCCCGCGCTACCTGCAGACGGTCCGCGGCGTGGGTTACCTGTTGGCGCCGGACTGACAATGAAAATCCGCGCCCTTCGCATCTTCATTCCGCGCGCCATCAAGCGGTGGCTGCCGCAGAGCCTGTTCGCGCGCACGCTGCTGATCATCGTCCTGCCGGTGGCGATCATGCAGGGGCTGATCACCTATCTGTTCTTCGACCTGCACTGGCAGGCGGTGAGTTCGGGACTGACCGACAGCCTGGCCGGCGACGTGGTGTGGATCGTCGAAACCTATGAGCAGGACCCTGGCGGCCTGCCAAAGCTGGCCGACCGGGCCGAGAGGGCCCTGTCGCTGTCGGTGGCTTTCAAGCCCGGCGAGACCCTGCCGGCCACCCGCAAGCAGGCCTATTTCGCGCCGGAGGATCGCGCCCTGGAAGCGGCGCTCGAGCGCAAGCTCGACCGGCCGTTCTGGTTCAACAACCGCAGCTACAACAGCTGGGTCGGGATCGAGGTGCCGGTCGAGGGCGGGGTGATGCGGGTCTATGCGCCGCGTGAACGGGCCTTCGCCGCCTCGGGCTGGATCTTCATCCTGTGGATGGGCAGCGCCACCCTGCTGCTGACCGCCATCGCCATCCTGTTCATCCGCAACCAGGTCCGCGCCATCGAGCGGCTGGCCGAAGCGGCCGAGGCCTTCGGCAAGGGCGTCGAGGGGCCGGAACCGTTCAAGCCCTACGGTGCGCGCGAGGTGCGCCAGGCGGCCCAGGCCTTCCTGTCGATGAAGGCCCGCATCCAGCGGCATCTGGAACAGCGCACCGTTCTGCTGGCCTCCGTCAGCCACGACCTGCGCACGCCGTTGACCCGGCTGAAGCTGGAGCTGGCCCTGGCCGAGCCGTCGGCCTCGGGCGAGGCGATGAAGCGCGATCTCTCCGAGATGGAGCACATGATCGACGAGTACCTCGATTTCGCGCGCGGCGAAGGGGCCGAGGCGGTCGAGAGCACCGACCTTGCGGGGCTGCTGGCCCGGTACTGCGAGGATGCCTGGCGTACGGGCGCCAGCGTTGCGCTGGACGTTCCGGCCGGGCTGTCGGCGCCGGTGCGGCCCAATGCGCTGAAGCGGGCGCTGGACAACCTGGTGTCCAACGCCGTGAGCCACGGCAAGACCGTGCAGGTCAGGGCCGGAGCGACGGCGAGCGGCGGCGTCGAGATCGTCGTCGAGGACGACGGGCCGGGCATCCCCGAGGACCGCTACGAAGAAGCCTTCAAGCCGTTCAGCCGGCTGGACGAGAGCCGGAACCAGAACCGAAAGGGCGTGGGACTGGGGCTGGCCATCGCTCGCGACGTGGCGCGCAGCCACGGGGGCGACGTCAGTCTGGGCAAGTCGGCGCTGGGGGGATTGAAGGCGACGATCCGATTGCCGGGCTAGCCCCTATTCCGGCCAAAGCTCTGTCACGCCGCCCTTGCGGTTCAGCATGTGGGTTGCCCGCTTGATCACGGTCAGCAGGCGTTCGACCCGGGCTTCCTCGTCGTAGGACAGGTCGGCCCGCGCCAGGCCTTCCAGCATGAAGCGAGCCAGATCGCGGCTGGCCTGGAACCGCGGACCGGCGCCGGCGTGCAACATCTTCAGGAAATGGTCGCCGATCTGGGCGCGGTCGAACTCCGCCCGGGCCGGCGCGATCAGCGCAGCCACCACGGTATCCGTGCGGGCCGCGGTCTCCAGCTCCATGAAGGCGGTGAAGGCCGGGTGGCGCAGCAGGTCCCAGTAGCTGTCGATGGCGTGTTCGGTGACGTCGGCGCCGGGCGGCAGGTCCTCGGCGGCGCGCCGGAACAGTTCGGCCCGCTCCAGCTGCAGATAGCCGATGACCCCTTCCAGCAGGTCCTCGCGGGTCGGGAAATGGTACAGCATGGCCCCGCGGGTGATGCCGGCCGCCTCGGCCACGGCGGCGTTGGTCGCCGCGGCATAGCCGCTCGACGCGATCACCTTCACCGCTTCGTCCAGGATGCGGGCTCGCGTCCGCCTCGACTTGGGCGTGTCCCGGTCCTTACGCTGTACTTCCATGGCTTCGATCTAGGTAACCGTTGATCATCTCGCAATGCACAAACTCGGACGTGCACCCGGTTTCATTGCAGTGACATGAAATCAGCCTAGCGCCAGCGCGTTTCAGGGGCATTGCGGTGGACCAAAAATGAGCAGTCCGGAGGCGGTTCGACGCTACCGCAGCATCTTCATCAGCGACGTTCACCTGGGCACCGCCGGCTGCCAGGCCGAACTGCTGCTCGACTTCATCCGCCATGTTGAGTGCGACCACCTCTATCTGGTCGGCGACATCGTCGACGGCTGGAAACTCAAGGGCGGCTGGTTCTGGCCACAGGCCCACAACGACGTGGTCCAGAAGATCCTGCGCATGGCCAGGAAGGGCACCGTGGTCACCTATGTGCCGGGCAACCACGACGAGTTCGCGCGCGACTTCACCGGGGTCCACTTCGGCGGGGTGGTGGTCGCCCGCGACTGCCTGCACGAGACCGCCGACGGCCGCCGCTTCCTGGTGACCCACGGAGACGAGTTCGACGGCGTGGTCCAGCACGCCCGCTGGCTCGCCTTCCTCGGCGATTGGTCCTATAGGACGCTCCTGATGCTGAATACCCTGCTCAACCGCGCCCGGCGCCGGATGGGTCTGGGCTACTGGAGCCTCTCGGCTTTTCTGAAGGTCAAGGTGAAGAACGCTTTGCAGTTCATCGAGAAGTTCGAGGACGCCCTCGCCGAGGAAGCCCGTCGGCGCGGGGCTGACGGGGTCATCTGCGGCCACATCCACAAGGCGGAAATGCGCGACATTCAAGGTATTCTGTACATCAACGACGGCGACTGGGTGGAAAGCTGCACCGCCCTCGTCGAGGAATTCGACGGCAATCTGAAAATCATCGAGTGGGCGCGCGAGCGTTCCTGGTCCATGATCGCCCGCTCGATGCCCGAGTCAGCAGAGCCCGCCGCCGCCTGATGCGTATTCTTTTGGCCACCGACGCCTGGGAGCCCCAGGTCAACGGCGTTGTCCGCACCCTGACCCGGGTGATCGGTGAACTGCGCGCCATGGGCCACGAGGTCGAGGTCATCAGCCCCGACCAGTTCAAGACCATTCCGCTGCCGACCTATTCGGAAATCCGCCTGGCCATCGGGGCCGACGAGGCGGTGCGCGAGCGCTTCAAGGCCTTCGAGCCGGAAGCCATCCACATCGCCACCGAGGGCACGCTGGGCCTCGCCGCCCGCCGCGTCTGCCTCGAATGGAAGCTGCCCTTCACCACCAGCTACCACACGCGCTTCCCGGAATACGTCAGCGCCCGGCTGCCTCTGCCGCTGGCGGCCGGCTATGCCTACATGAAGTGGTTCCACAAGCCGTCGGGGCGGTTGATGGTGGCCACGCCGACCATGCGCGACGAGCTGGAGGCCCACGGCTTCCGCAATATCTCGCCCTGGTCGCGCGGCGTCGACACCGACATCTTCAACCCGGCCCGGCGCGAGCCCGATATCTTCAAGGATCTCAAGCGGCCGATCTTCCTCAATGTCGGCCGGGTGGCCGTCGAGAAGAACATCGAGGCCTTCGCCTGCCTCGACCTGCCCGGCACCAAGGTGGTGGTCGGCGACGGCCCGCAGCGTGAGGAGCTGTCGCACAAGTATCCGGAGGTCGTGTTCGCCGGCGCCAAGTTCGGCGACGAGCTGGCCGCCTACTTCGCCTGCGCCGATGTCTTCGTCTTCCCCTCTCTGACCGACACCTTCGGACTGGTGATCCTGGAAGCCATGGCGGCCGGAACGCCGGTGGCGGCGTTCAGCGCGCCGGGGCCTATCGACATCATCCCGAACAGCAACGCCGGCGCGCTTGCGCCAGGAAAGACCGGGGGACTGAAGGAAGCCTGCCTCGCCTGCCTTGAGCTGGACCGCAAGGTGGTGCGGACCTTTGCCGAGAAGTTCAGCTGGCGGTCCTGCGCCGAAGAGTTCCTCAAGAACCTTCAGCCATACCCGGAACCGGAAAAAACCCGCTTCTGGCGGCGCCTGCGCCGGCTGGCGCGGCTGCGGCGGAAAGACAACTCGGCGGCCTGACCGTTCTGTGCGTGCTTCGACACGCGGCCTGCGGCCGCTGCTCAGCATGACCATTTTTGTGGAATGCACTCACCCCGTCATCCTGAGCAGCCCGCATCGCGGGCGTGTCGAAGGACGCTCTATCGCCGCTCGTCGAGCTCACCGAGGATCATGATCTTCTGCCAGACCTTGCGCCCGAGGTCCGTGCAGAGGTTCTCGACGTCGCTGGCCCCGGCGATGATTACATGGTCGTCGCTCTCGCCGGCCATCACCGCCGCCAGCTTGCCGGTCAGGGCCAGCATCTCGGCGCAGTATTCCAGATAGCGGGCCAGTTCGAAGCGGGTCATGTCGCGCTCGGGCGAGGACGCCGTCTTCGGTCCGGCGTTGAGGATCACGGTCGGATCCTTGGTCAACTGGTGCATGTCGACGACGTGGGCGAAGGCCCGCAGCTGATGCAGCCAGTGCTGCACCCGAGACCGCCGCAGCCGCTCTTCCAGGGTCAGGATGAACCATGATCCGGCGGCCACGAGCAGCAGCAGATTGACCGCCGATTCAATCACCGGCGTCAGGGTCAGGGGATCGGGGGTCCGAGCCAGCGCCGACCAGTCTACGAGCTGCGCGGCCCAGACCTGGGCCGCGATGCCGGCGA
>JANPKF010000411.1:0-3794 GCA_031425895.1 Caulobacteraceae bacterium
CGATCCCGGAAATGGTGTTGCCGGTGATGGTCACTTCGGCGTTGTTGATCAGCAGGCCGCTCTTCTGGAAGTTGCTGACCGTGCTGTCGGTGACGGAAACCACCGGTTGGCCGCCGGCGAAGCCTTCACCGTCGATGAAGATGCCCGAGCCGTGCTGCAGACCGAACAGGCCGCCGGCGGGGCTGTTGGAGACGTTGGTCACCGTGACGTTGGAGACGTCGCCCGACGAGGCCAGGTAGGCGATGCCCGAAAGCTCGTCGCCGTTGGATCCGGGGGTGGTGTCGCCGGCATAGGCGCCGTCGACGGTCAGGCCACTGATGTCGACGTTGGCGGAGTCGGTGACGGCGATGACCGCGCGAACCGCGTCGCCCCAATAACCACTCGTCCCGTTCACGGCGAGGACGGCTGGAGCCAGCACGGTGACGTCCTCACCCGGCGCGGCCTCGATGGTCAGGCCGTTGAAGCCGTCGATAGTCAGTTGCTCGGTATAGACGCCTTCGTGGACGACGATGATGTCACCGTCCTCGGAGGCGTCGATGGCGTCCTGGATGGTGGCGAAGGCGTAGCCGACGCCGACCTCGCGGGTCATCGCGATATCAGCGACCTCAAGCGTGACCGTGTGGGTGGTCACGCCGCCGTCGCCATCATCGATGGTGTAGTCGAAACTGTCAGTCCCGAAGAAGTTGGGGTCGTTCGGGGTGTAGGTGAAGGCGCCGGTGTCATCGATGGTGACCGTGCCGTGGGCGCCGTCGGTGGCCGTGACCGACAGGGGTGCGCTATCGACGTCGGAGACCGCCACCTGGCCGGTGATCGCGTCACCCTGGTTGTAGTTGAGGGTCACGTTCTCGCCGACCGGGTCATCGTTTACCGCTTCGACCACGACTTCGTAGGTCTGGGTATCAACGCCGCCCTGGCCGTCGCTGACCTCGACGGTGAAGCTGTCGGTCCCCGACCAGTCGTCGTCAGGCGTATAGACGTAGGCGCCGCTGTCCTCGTCGATCACGACCACGCCGTTGGCCGGCGCGCCGCCCGTCGCCAGGCCATAGGTGAGGGTGTCGCCGTCTGCATCGGCAGCCACGATCTGGCCGTTGATGGACTCGTCCTCATCGCCCGTCGGGGCCGGACCCACCGGCGGGGTGATGACCGGGTCGTCGTTGACCGAGTCCACCGTCACCGTCACGGTCGCGGTAACCACGCCGCCTTCACCGTCGTCCACCTCGTAGGTGAAGCTGTCTTCGCCGAAGTAGTGGGCGGCGGGCGTGTAGGTGTAGCTGCCGTCGGCATTGACCACGGCCACGCCGTTCGTCGGGCCGGTGGCGAGGGAGAAGGTCAGCCCGGAGCTGTCGATGTCGGTCGCCGTCAGGGTTCCCGTCAGGACGCTGTCCTCGTCGATGGTCTCGGACACGTCGCCGGCCACCGGGTCGTCGTTGATGTCATTGACCGTGATGGTCAGGGTGACCGGCTTCTGCACGCCATCGTCGGTCACATAGTAGGTGAAGACGTCCTCGCCGCTGGCGTTGGCGTTCGGCACATAGCTGAACGTGCCGTTGGCATTGAGAGTCAGGCTGCCGTGGGCGCCAGCCAGCGGCGTGCCGACCGTTCCGCCCATGAGACCGGTGACGGTGAGCAGGCTGTCGATGTCGTAGTCGTTGCTGAGGACGTTGCCGGTGATCGACCCGCCGTCCTCGTCGCCGGAGGCGTTGTCCGCGCCGAGCAGCGCCTCAACGTTCTGGTTGGCGATGTCGACCTCGAACTGCCGGCCGTTGAACACCACGAACTCGACGGTGTTGACGATGTCGACGCCTTCGGTGGCGGTGGTGATGGTGAGTGTCGAGCCGCTCCAGACGGCGATGGGAGCGGCGCCGCTGGCTGCCGATCCGACGCTTGAGGTCCATACGGCGGTGTCGGTCCCGACCGCGCCCGTAAGGCGGTCGTTACCCGCGCCGCCGGTAAGGGTGTCGTCCCCCGACCCGCCGTTCATGTTGTCGTTGCCGTCGCCGCCATCGAGGACGTCATTGCCGCCGGCCGAGTTCAGGACGTCATTGCCAGCATTCCCCGTCATCGTATCCGCGGCAGCCGTGCCGTTGAATCGATCGACGCCGTTCCCACCCACAAAATCAGCCATGACACCCTGCCTTTTTTCAACTCATGCGCGACCGCCGAGGCGCTCGCCCCGGCGAAAGTAAGTAAAGTCGAGTTGGGCAGGTTCAGCCGTGTTGAATCAGGTCCATTGACCTGTACGGATATCCATTTTCAACAACTGCTGCGCAGAGTCGGAAAACTGGATCCGGAAGTAAGATTCTTCGGACCCCCCTTAGTTTGACCGACGCGAACTTCCCCCACCTAACGTCTCGAATTTACCTCTCGTTGTCGAAGTATTCATACTTTGTGGGAGGGTTCAATTCTATCATTTGAGGTAACTCAAATGCTGCTTCACTTGTAATTTCTGATTGGGAGGAGCAGATATTTGGTGCGTTAAGCACAAAATGGGGTAGCCAATAGTCCGTTTGGGCTACAGTTGAGCACCACTCACAGCCGACAAAAGTGGCATATTTTTCAGTATCTTAAACAAAACGGGTATGGACCCGGGCGATACCGTCGTTATATTACCCGCATGGGTAACACACGTTATCCATGTGAGAAGCGCCGAGGGGGAGGCCCGAAGGGTCCTTGGCCGCAATCCTGGGGGAGAAACCGATGGGGCAACACGCCGCCAGCTGGGCCGAGATGTACGACAGCGTGTCCGGCGATCTGCCGGCCGAGGAAATGATTGCCATAGTCGTTCGGGAGACGGGGGCCCGCTGGGGCGCCCTGGCCATCGAGGACGATGACGGCGCGACGGTTATCGCCAATGCGACCTACCCGTCGTTTTCAAGCCAGTACAGCAGCTACTATGCTGAACGAGACCCCTGGCGGCTGAAGCGCCCCCGGGCCGTCGACCGAATGGTCGACAGCAGGAGCTTTCTGTCTCCTTCAGACGTCGCCAACAGCGAACTCTACAATGATCTGCTGAGGCCCAATGGCATCGAGATCGGCGCGAACCTCGTCGGGGCGACGCGGATCAACGGCCACGAGGCGGTGCTGGGCCTGGGCCGGGATGCCAGGGAGGAGCACTTCTCGGAGCAGCAACTCCAGATTGCCGAGAGCGCCCTGCCCCATCTGCGGCGGATCATCCGCCTCAAGAAGATGGTCAAGGGCCTGACAGACGAGTCCGCCTTTGCGGTGGCCGGGCTTGACGCCCTGTCGCTGGGCGTCATGCGTCTGGACGCCACCGGTCGGGTCCTGTTCCAGAACGATCGCGCCGAAGCGGTGCTCAATCGCTCCGATGGCCTGCTGGTTCGCGGCGGACGTCTTGTGGCGATAGAGAGCAATGCCGATCAGGCGGTCCAGAAGGCCATCGCCCTGGCGAGCAATCGCGCCGGAGAGATCAGCAGCCTGGTTCTCGCCCCGCGGCAGACCGAAGCCACGCCCTACACCCTGATGTTCGCCCCCATCTCGCGCGGCGGACAGACCCAGGTTCTGCTGGTCATCGGGGCGCCTGACTTCCACGCCGGAATGCAGCGGGCGCAGCTGGCGAAGGTGTTCCGGCTCTCGAACAGCGAGGTCGAACTCGCGATCGCCCTGTCGGAGGGGCAATCGCTGGCCGAGTTCGCGGCCTACCGCGGCAACTCGATCAATACCCTGCGGGTCCAGCTGCGAAGCATGCTGCGCAAGACCAATACGGCCAGGCAGGCGGAGCTGGTTGCGCTGATTGCACGGCTGCCGCCGGTCCGGATGGATCTGTAGCCGGTCGG
>JANPKF010000412.1:0-2004 GCA_031425895.1 Caulobacteraceae bacterium
TCGGCCAGCTGCTCGATCCACGCCATGATGCCGTTCAGTTCCTGGGCCAGGGGCTCCAGGCGATCTTCGGGCGTGGCGATCCGCGCGAGCCGCGCGACCTTGCGCACTGTGGCGACGTCAATGGCCATGGGGGCCTCCTGAATTCCAAGCGCGTGGGTTAGCCGTCAGAGGGGCGCTTTGACAAGTCGTTCCCCGTGTTATGAGGGGCGATGCCCGTTCTAGACATCGAAGAATTCGCCGCCGCCATCCCCGACTACCTGCCGATCGTCGGCCTCGACCCCGGCGAGAAGACCATTGGCGTGGCCGTTTCCGACGTCACCCTGACCGTCGCCAGTCCCCTGGCCCTGATCAAGAAGACCAAGTTCAGCGAGGACGCCGAGACGCTGTTCAAGCTGATGGGCAGCCGCAAGGCAGCCGGCATCGTCATCGGCCTGCCGATGAACATGGACGGAACCGAGGGCGTCCGCTGCCAGTCCAACCGGGCGCTGGGTCGCAACCTGCTGCGCCTGCAACCGCACCTGCCGGTCACCTTCTGGGACGAGCGCCTGTCAACGGCGGCGGTCACCCGCGTCCTGATCGACGAGCACGACGTGAACCGCAAGAAACGCAGCCAGGTCGTCGACAAACTCGCCGCCACCTGGATCCTGCAAGGCGCCTTGGAGCGGCTGCGGAACGCCTAGTGCGTCCTTCGACACGCGGCCTGCGGCCGCTACTCAGGATGACGATCTTGGGTGGATTGCACTGTTGTTCGTCATCCTGAGTAGCCCGCACAGCGGGCGTGTCGAAGGACGCACCTAAGCCACCTTCACCATCCGCTTGCCCACATTCTCTCCCGCCAGCAGCCCGATCAACGCCCCCGGCAGGCTCTCCAGCCCCTCCAGCACATCCTCCTGCACCTTCAGCTGCCCGCTCTTCGTCCAGGCCTGCAGGTCCGCCATCGCCCGGTCATTCCGGTCCGCGAAATCGCTGACGATGAAGCCCCGCATGACCAGCCGCTTGGTGACGATCAGCCCCGGCACGCCGCGCGGTCCGAACGGCGCGGCGTTCTCGTACTGCGACACCGCCCCACAGCAGGCGATCCGCCCGTGCACGTTCATCTGGAACAGGCAGGCCTCTAGGATCTCGCCGCCGGTGTTGTCGAAATAGACGTCGATGCCGCCCGGGGCCGCCTTCTTCAGGTCCTTGAACAAGTTGCCGCCCTTGTAGTCGACCGCCTCGTCGAACCCGAACGCGTCCTTCAGCATCTGGCACTTGGCCGCCCCGCCGGCGATGCCGACCACCCGGCAGCCCTTGATCTTGGCGATCTGCCCGACGAACAGCCCGACCGAGCCGGCCGCCGCCGAGACCACCACCGTTTCCCCGGCCTTCGGCAGCCCACATTCCAGCAGCCCGAAGTAGGCCGTCAGCCCGGCCACCCCATACACGCTGATCAGATGGGTCAGGGGCTCGACGTGCGGCAGCTTGACCAGGTTTTTGGCCGGCAACACCGCATACTCCTGCCAACCGGTGTCGGCGAACACCAGGTCGCCGACCTTCAGGTTCTCGGCCTTCGACTCCAGCACCTCGGCCAGCGCCCCGCCGGCCATCACATCGCCGGCCTGCAGCGCCGAGCGATAGGTCGCGCCCTGCATCCAGGCCCGGTTGGCGGCGTCCAGGCTGACATACCGCACCTTCAAAAGCACCTCGCCCTCACCCGGCGATCCGACCGTCCCCTCGGCCTGGCGAAAGTGAGTCGGCTCCAGCTTGCCCTTGGGCAGGTCGGCGAGGACGATCTGGCGGTTGGCGGTCATGGCGGCGCTCCCTGAGTTTTCACCAGATTGGCGCCCGCCGCCGGCGAAGAGAACCCCCGGTGAATATGTCTAGAGCGTAGGGACGATTTAGGATTCCCATGGATTCCGGATTCTGATTCAAAGCTGCTTTTTGGAGGCGGCTTTGGAAGGCGAGGTTCTGCGGGACGATCAATGGGCTCGGATCGAGCCGTTTGTGCCAGGTGGGCGCAAGGGC
>JANPKF010000413.1:0-1608 GCA_031425895.1 Caulobacteraceae bacterium
ATCGCCCTGCTTGCCCTGCTCAGCCTCCCGCTGGGCGCTTGCGGCTTCACGCCCCTGTATGCGGCCCCCGGCGTCTCGCCGGGCCTGTCGGCGGTCGAGACCATCGCACCGGAGGGCCGCACCGGCGCCCTGCTGCGCGAATCGCTCGATGACGCCCTGGCCCGCGATTCCCGGCCCGCCGAATGGCGGCTCGAGCTGGTCCTCAAGGAAAGCCGCATTCCCCGCGGCCGCCGGCCCGACGGCGTGGCCAGCCGCTACGAGTACGTCGTCACCGCCAACTGGAAACTGGTGAGCCGCGCCGATGGCTCCACCGCCCTGGAGGGCGTCAGCGTCGCCGAGGTCACCTTCGACCGCGCCGAACAACCCTACGCCGCCATCGCCGCCCAGCAGGACGCCGAACAGAAGGTGGCCGACGAACTGGCCCGCAAGATCCAGATGGACCTGGCGGTGTGGATGCTACGGCGGAACGGGTAACCCCCATAATTCCGCTCCTCCCGGCGAATGCCGGGACCCATTTCATAAAGTGCTGTCGGCGGGGACCCGTGCCTTCAGGCACGGCGAGGCCCTGGTCGGCGCATCACAGCCGTGCCCAAGGGCACGCTTACTCACGAACGAGCTCTACGAAATGGGTCCCGGCATTCGCCGGGAGGAGCGGTGGTATTTGCGCTTCACGCCCCCGGAAACGGCATCAGAAATTGCTGCGCCGTCGCTTCCGCGACCAGCGCTCCATCCTCGCGCCGGAACTCGGCCCGCACGGTGATCACCTGCTTCGTCACCGCCACCACCCGCGCCTCGATGGTCAACGGGACCATCCGCGTCACCCGCACGAAGTTTAGCGCTAGGTTGATCGTCCGGTAGGCCTGGGTCTCGCCCACCACCGTCATCGCCGCGAAGGCCAGCGCCTGGTCGGCCAGGGCGGCCAGATAGCCGCCGAACATCGTCCCGTCGCCATTCTCCAGCTCGGGCGAGGGCTGCCAGGTCTTGCGGATCCAGCCCTCTCCCCAGGCGTCCAGCCGGCCAAGCTTCAACGTCTGCACCACCGGAGGCGGTTGCGCGTCCCCGGCGACAAGCTGGTCGAGACGATCGGTGGCCCAGGTCATGCGCGGTCCTTCGGTTGGCTTTCCTGAAAAATATGAGCAATGCTCATGTTCACGTACTCAACTTTCAAATCGGCCCGCGCCGGGTGAGCCATGAGCGATGAATCCCCTGCCCGGCGGCGCATCACGCCGCGCCAGGCCCGCGCAAGGGCCAGCGTCGAGGCCATTCTCGAGGCGGCGGCTCAGATTCTGGAGGCCGGCGGCGAGCCGGCCTTCAACACCAACGCGGTCGCCATCCGGGCCGGGGTCAGCATCGGGGCGGTCTATCGCTACTTCCCGGACAAGCGGGCCATCCTCGTCGCCCTTGCCGAACGTGAGCAGGGCAAGGTCGACGCCGTCATGCGCGAGGGTCCGGCCGACCTCCCGCCGGACCGGGCGATCATCCGCGCCTTTCTCGGGGCCTTCGAGGGTCGCGGGACCGCCCGCCGCGCCGCGGTCCTCGCCCAGCTCATTGCCTGCGAGCCCAGGGCCCTGGCAGCCGGCTTCGACCGCCTGCCGCCCGCGCGTGACG
>JANPKF010000414.1:0-1822 GCA_031425895.1 Caulobacteraceae bacterium
GGGCGCCGCTGGTGTCGCCGCCGACGCCCCGGTTGGCGACCTGCGGCCCGATCAGTTCGGACCACTCGCCGCCCTGGGTGATGGAATCGCCCAGCATGACCACCGTCGGTCCTGACCCCAGCCGGCTGAACAGATCGACGCGATGGCGATAGAGGGCCCGTGTCTGTGGCGCGGTGTCACTCATGGCGCCGTCGGCGCGGGCGCGGGAGGAGATCCAGAGGTGGTCCGCAAACGCACCGATGGCCGCCGAGGCGAGCGCCCCGACGGCCATCAATGCAATCAGCGTGGAGCGCCTCACTGGCAGGCGAGGCATTCCTCGTAGTCGGTGCGGGCGGCGTCCTCGGCGCTGGCGCGGACCTCGTCCTCACCGGCGTGGGCGGCCCGCTGCACCGACTTGGAGCGCAGGTAGTAGAGGCTCTTCATGCCCCGCTCCCAGGCGGTCCAGTGCAGCATGTGCAGGTCCCATTTGTCGACGTCGCCCGGCAGGAAGACGTTGACCGACTGGCTCTGGCAGATTTCCGGGGTCCGGTCGGCGGCCAGTTCGATGACCCAGCGCTGGTCCAGTTCGAAGGCCGTCTTGTAGACGTCCTTGTCGTCCTGGCTCAGGAAGTCGAGGTGCTGCACCGAGCCTTCGTGGCTGAGGATCGAGTCCCAGACGGCCGGGGTGTTCTGGCCGTGGCCGTCCAGCACCCGCTCCAGGTAGGGGTTCTTCACCGCGAAGGTGCCCGACAGGGTCTTGTGGCTGTAGATGTTGGCCGGGATCGGCTCGATGCCGGCGCTGGTGCCGCCGCAGATGATGCTGATCGAGGCGGTCGGGGCGATGGCCAGCTTGTGGCTGAACCGCTCCATGACGCCGCGGTCGGCGGCGTCGGGGCAGGGGCCCTTCTCCTCGGCCAGGGTCCTGGACGCCTTGTCGGCCTCACGGCGCAGGTGCTTGAACAGGCGCATGTTCCAGCTCTTGGCCATGGCGCTCTCGAACGGAACGTTCTGGCCCTGCAGGAAGCTGTGGAAGCCCATCAGGCCCAGGCCCACCGACCGCTCGCGCTTGGCGGCATAGACGGCGTTCTTGGCGTCGATCGGGGCGCGCTGGATGAAGTCCTCCAGCACGTTGTCGAGGAAGCGCATGACGTCCTCGATGAAGCGGGGCTCGTCGCGCCACTCCAGGAAGGTCTCGGCGTTGACGCTCGACAGGCAGCAGACGGCGGTCCGCTCGGCGCCCAGGTGGTCCTTGCCGGTGTGCAGCATGATCTCGCTGCACAGGTTGGACTGGCGGACACTCATGCCGAGGTCCTTCTGGTGCTGCGGCATGGCGCGGTTCACCGCGTCCGAGAAGATCAGGTAGGGCTCGCCGGTCTGCAGACGCAGTTCCAGCACCTTCTGCCACAGGGTGCGGGCGTCGACTTCCTTCAGAACCTCGTTGTTCTTCGGGGAGCGCAGGCCGAACTTCTCACCATTCTGCACGGCGTGCATGAACTCGTCGGTGATGTTGATGCCGTGGTGCAGGTTCAGGGACTTGCGGTTGAAGTCGCCCGAGGGTTTGCGGATCTCGAGGAACTCCTCGATCTCCGGGTGGAAGATATCGAGGTAGACCGCCGCAGAACCGCGACGCAGGGAGCCCTGGCTGATGGCCAGCGTCAGGCTGTCCATGACGCGGATAAAGGGGATGATGCCGCTGGTCTGGCCCGCGCCCTTGACCTTCTCGCCGATGGAGCGGACCCCGCCCCAATAGGTGCCGATGCCGCCGCCATTCGACGCCAGTGAGACGTTCTCGTTCCAGACCTGCTGGATGCCCTCCAGACTGTCGCCAACGGCGTTCAGGAAG